>JAUPLV010000267.1 GCA_030836725.1 Pseudomonadota bacterium
CACGTCCAGCGCGTTGCCGTTGGGCGCCACGCGGATGGCGATGGCTGCGGTCGGCTGTCCGTTGAGGCGGGCGAAGATGTTGTAGTCCTGCGAGCCCAGCTCCACCCTGGCAACGTCTTTCACTCGCACCGCGGAGCCATCCGGCTGGGTACGGACGAGAATATTGCCGAACTCCTCGGGCGTCGACAAGCGGCTGCGCGTGACGATCACCGCATTCAGCTGCTGGCCGGCTGCGGCCGGCGCCTGCCCCAGTTCGCCGGTGGCGAGCTCCACGTTCTGGGCACGCACCGCACGGGTCACGTCGGCGGGCGATAAATTATAGGCATGGAGTTTTTCCGGCTGGAGCCAGAGGCGCATCGAGTACTCGGTGCCGAACAGCAGGGCTTCGCCCACGCCCTTGACGCGCCGCAGCGGGTCGAGCACGCTGGCGGCGGCGAAACTGCCGAGATCGACGGCCTTCAGGCTGTTGTCCGGCGAATGCAGGGCGACGAACATCACGTAGTTGCGCGAGGGTTTGGTCACCGACACCCCGACCCGCCGCACGTCGTCGGGCAGGCGTGCCTCGATGCGCTTGTAGCGGTTTTGCGCTTCCACCGAGGCGATGTCGATATTGGTGCCGGGCTCGAAGGTCAGGGTCACTGTCCCCGTGCCCAGTTCCGAGGCCGACTCCATGTAGAGCAGGTGTTCGATGCCATTCATTTCCTGCTCGATCAGGGCAGTGACCGTATCCTCGACTACCTTGGCCGAGGCGCCCGGGTAGACGATGTTGAAGGCGATGGAAGGCGGGGCGACCGCCGGATACTGGGACAGCGGCAGCCCCCTGATGGCGAGACCGCCGGCGAGCATGATCGCCAGGGCGATTACCCAGGCGAAGACGGGGCGGTCGATAAAGAATTTGGCGAACATAGCGAATCCCTATTTCTTTTCACCCACCGGCGGCTGCGCGGCAGGGGTGGCGTTCGGATTCCACGGCACCGGTTTTACCGGCGTGCCGGGGCGAGCCTTCTGCAGGCCGTTGACGATCACCTGCTCGCCGCCTTTCAAGCCTTCGGCAATGACAAAATCGCCGCCGCTCATGCCGCCGGTTTTCACCGGCCTGGGCGCCGCCTTGCCTTCGTTATCCACGATCATGACGATCTGCCCCTGTGGACTCGGCAGCACAGCGCGCTGAGGCACTCGGATGGCCTGATCGAGCAGGGCTTCCGGGAAGCGGATGCGCACAAAGGCGCCGGGCAGCAATTCATGCCCGGGGTTGGGAAAGACAGCGCGCAGGGAAACGCTGCCGGTGGCCGGATCGACGGCAAGGTCCGAGAACATCAGCTTGCCCGGTTGCGGATAGATGCTGCCATCTTCCAGCACCATTTCCACCCTGGCCTGTTCCGCCATCTTGAGCTTGCTCGCCTTCACTGCCTGCCTGAGTCGCAGCAGATCGGCGCCGGGCTGGGTAAAGTTGGCGTAGATCGGGTCGACCTGTTCGATGGTGGCCAGTTGCGTCGCCGCGCTCTTGCTCACCAATGCTCCTTCGGTCACCAGGGCGCGGCCGATGCGGCCGGAAATCGGAGCCGGCACAGCGGTGTTCTCCTGGTCGATGCGGGCGCGTGTCAGCGCCACTTCGGCCTGCTTTACCCTGGCCTCGGCCAGATCGACTTCCTGCTGGCTCACCGCCTTGATTTCGAGCAGGGGCCGGTAGCGATCCAGAGTCAGGCGGGCGACGGCCAGATCCGCCTTGGCCGCGTCAAAAGACGCCTGGTAGTTGCGTGGGTCGATGCGAAACAGGGTGGCGCCTTCCTTGACATCGGTGCCTTCAGCAAACAGGCGCTTTTCCAGAATGCCGTCCACCTGCGCCCGCACCTGTGCGGTGCGGAAGGCCTGCAAGCGGCCCGGCAATTCCTGGGTGAGGGTGACCGAACCTGACGAGACGGTAATGACATCGACTTCCGGCGGCGGCATGGCCGGACCGCCGGGGCCGGCGGCAGGCTTTTGGTCTCCCCCTTTACCGCAACCCGCAAGCGCGGCTGTCAGCAGAAGCATCAGCAGAATGTTTCGGTTCATGTTCGAGTCCTTGTTAGCGTAATAATCGGCACAGTCAGAAGCATTTATGTAGGTTGGGTTAGCGGCTTTATCGCGTAACCCAACAAACCCAATCTTCCTTTTAAATGTTGGTTTCGCCTGGAGGCGCCTACTTTTGGTGAAGTTTAGGTTTGTCGCCTAGAGGCGCCTACTTCTGGTGGGTTACGGCGCAAAAAGCCGCGCCTAACCCAACCTACATTCCTGTGTAATCTGTGGAGAGTGACTCCATGTTCAAATTAATTTCACCTGATTAGTTATTGATTTGGATCATAAGCGCGCAGAAAGCAGTCCACGATTTTCCCGATTCGAGATTCTTCCAGGGCTACAGGCAACGGGGTGCTGCTGCTGAGGCGCTGAAAATGATCGATATTATTGAGCATGCCCAACAGCATTTCGGCGGCAAAGCGTGGATCGTCCCGGCGCAGGCGGCCAGCTTCCATGGCACGCCCGAGGAAATCCGCCAGCCGGGTGGCAGTCTGCTCCGGTCCCTTGGCAAAGAAGGCCAGTGCCAGACTCGGGAAACGCACCGCTTCGGCCATCAGGGTGCGGAACATGGCAACGCCCTCAGTTCCATGCACATTCTGCCGGAAAGTCGTACCAAAGCGGAGGAGGGTGGCGCGCACGTCGTCCGTCTGGCCGTCCA
>JAUPLV010000021.1 GCA_030836725.1 Pseudomonadota bacterium
AGGTGGTGCTGAAGCCGGCGCCGGCGGACATTCTAGAACTCTATCTTGGCTCGCTCGAAGCGCTGGGATTCGATCTGAAAAAGAACGACGTGCGCTTCGTCGAGGACGACTGGGAAAACCCTACGCTCGGCGCCTGGGGGCTGGGCTGGGAGGTGTGGCTGAATGGCATGGAGGTCACCCAGTTCACCTATTTCCAGCAGGTGGGCGGCATCGACTGCAAGCCGATCACCGGCGAGATCACCTACGGCCTGGAGCGGCTGGCCATGTACCTGCAGGGCGTGGAAAGCGTGTTCGACCTGACCTGGACAGAGGGGCTGACCTACCGCGATGTCTACCACCAGAACGAGGTCGAGCAGTCGACCTATAACTTCGAACACAGCGACGTCGACTTTCTGCTCACCGCTTTTGCCTCGCACGAGAAAAAGGCACAGGAACTGATGGTGGCGCAGCTTGCGCTGCCGGCGTATGAACAGGTGCTGAAGGCCGCGCATACCTTCAACCTGCTCGACGCGCGCGGCGCGATCTCGGTGACCGAGCGCGCGGCCTACATCGGGCGCATCCGCAACCTGGCTCGGGCGGTGGCGAAAAGCTATCTGGACAGCCGCGCGCGGCTTGGCTTCCCGATGGCGCCGCGTGAGTGGGCTGAGGAAGTGATGGCAGACATTGCAAAGAAGGCGGCAGCATGAGCGTACAAAATCTACTGGTTGAGTTGTTCGTCGAGGAACTGCCGCCGAAGGCGCTGAAAAAGCTGGGCGAGGCCTTCGCCGCGGCGCTGGCCGAGAGCCTGGTCGCGCAGGGGCTTGCCGATGAGAAGGCGGCGGTCGCGAACTTCGCGTCGCCGCGCCGCCTCGGCGCGCGCATCGAAGGCGTGCTGGCCTGTGCCGCCGACAGGCCGGTATCGACCAAGCTGATGCCGGTTGCGGTGGGCCTGGATGCCGATGGCAAGGCCACGCCCGCGCTGCTGAAGCGCCTGGCCGCGCTGGGCGCCGATGCCTCCGCCGTCGGCCGGTTGCGCCGCGCGGCGGACGGCAAGAACGAAGCGCTGTTCCACGACAGCATCGCGCCGGGCACGACGCTAGCAGACGGCCTGCAGCGCGCGCTCGAGGCGGCGATGGCGAAACTGCCCATCCCCAAGGTGATGCAGTATCAGCTGGCCGATGGATGGAGCAGCGTGCACTTCGTGCGTCCGGTGCATGGCCTGGTGGCGCTGCATGGCGCGGACATCGTGCCCCTGTCCGTGCTGGGCTTGACC
The DNA here is from genome assembly GCA_030836725.1 of Pseudomonadota bacterium. Taxonomy (GTDB): domain Bacteria; phylum Pseudomonadota; class Gammaproteobacteria; order Burkholderiales; family Thiobacillaceae; genus Thiobacillus. Next base: position 1,253 of record JAUPLV010000021.1, read on the forward strand.
GCCGGGCGCGACACCCAGGGCCATCGCTTCGAGGCGCGCGTCAGCCCGGTGTCGATCCGAAGCGCGGACAGTTACGCCAGCCAGTTGAAGGACGACGGCGCCGTGATCGCCAGCTTTGCCGAGCGCCGCGCCGAGATCGTCCGCCAGCTGCAGGCCGCCGCCGCGCCCTCGGGCTTGAAGCCGATCGATGACGACGCGCTGCTGGACGAGGTCACGGCGCTGGTCGAGCGGCCCAATGTGCTGGTCGGCCAGTTCGAGCAGGCTTTCCTCGAGGTGCCGCAGGAATGCCTGATCCTGACCATGAAGGCGAACCAGAAATATTTTCCGCTGCTGGACGCGGCGGGCACGCTGACCAACCAGTTCCTCATCGTCTCCAACATCTCGCCCGCCGATGCCACCGCCGTGATCGGCGGCAACGAGCGCGTGGTGCGCCCGCGTCTGGCCGATGCCAAGTTCTTCTTCGACCAGGACCGCAAGCGGGCGCTCGATTCGCGCGTGCTGGGCCTGGCCAAGGTGGTCTACCACAACAAGCTCGGCACCCAGGGCGAGCGGGTGACGCGGGTGCAGGTGATTGCCCGGGCCATCGGCGAGCGGATCGACGGCGAGGCGCTGGCGCTGAAAGCTGACCAGGCTGCGCTCCTGGCCAAGGCCGATCTGCTCACCGACATGGTGGGCGAGTTCCCGGAGCTGCAGGGCATCATGGGGCGCTACTACGCGCAGCACGACGGCCTGGCCGACGACATCGCCTTCGCCATCGAGGACCACTACAAGCCGCGCTTTGCCGGCGACGAGCTGCCTAGAAATGATGTCGGCTTATGTGTGGCGCTGGCCGACAAGCTGGAGACGCTGGTGGGGCTGTTCGGCATCGGACAGGTTCCGACCGGCGACAAAGACCCATTCGCTTTGCGCCGCCATGCACTGGGCGTGATCCGTATGCTGATTGAGAAGGAGTTGCCGCTTCGTCAGTTCGATCTGGTCAATATCGCCTTCGCTGCTTTCCCGCATGGACTGTTGGGGCAAGCGCACACAGACGTAGAGATGTTTATGTTCGAGCGTCTCAGTGGTGCGATGCGTGAACTGGGCTATTCGGCGAACGAGGTCGATGCGGTGCTGAGCCTGAACCCGACGCAGATTTATCTGGTACCGAAGCAACTGGAAGCGGTGCGCGCCTTCGCCGCCTTGCCCGAAGCGCCCGCGCTCGCCGCCGCCAACAAGCGCGTCGGCAACATCCTGAAAAAAGCCGAGGGGGAGGTGGGCTCTGAAATCGATCAGGTGCTCCTGGTTGAGGAGGCGGAAAAAGCCTTGTTTGCCGCGTTGTCAGACATCGCGCCGCGCGCCGACGCCGCCTTTGCCGCGGGCGACTACACCGGCTCGCTGCGGGCGCTGGCCGCACTCAAGGCCCCGGTCGACGCCTTTTTCGATAACGTGATGGTCAACGCCGACGACCCCGCGCTGAAGTCCAACCGGCTGGCGCTCTTGAACCGGTTGCACCAGACCATGAACCGGGTGGCTGACATCTCCCGGCTTGCCGCCTAAACTCACGTCATGAAACTCATCATTCTCGACCGCGACGGGGTCATCAATTTCGGCTCCGACCAGTTCATCAAAAGCCCCGACGAATGGAAGCCCATTCCCGGCAGCCTGGAAGCGATCGCGCGGCTGACGCGCGATGGCTGGCGCGTGGTGGTGGCGACCAATCAGTCCGGGCTGGCGCGCGGCCTGTTCGAGATGGCGACGCTGAATGCCATTCACGCCAAGATGCACAAGGCGGTGGCGCAGGCGGGCGGGCGCATCGAGGCGGTGTTCTATTGTCCGCATGCGGCCGATATGGACTGCGGCTGCCGCAAGCCCAAGGCAGGGCTGTTCGACGAGATCGCCGCGCGTTATGGCCGCGACCTCAAGGACGTGCCCGCGGTGGGCGATTCGCTGCGCGACCTGCAGGCAGCGGCCAGCGTCGGGGCATTGACGTTTCTGGTGCGAACCGGCAAGGGCGAAAAGACTTTGGCGGAGGGCGGCCTGCCGGAGAACACACCGGTGTTCGCCGATTTGAGCGAGGCCGTCGATTACCTGCTCAGGGCCGCGGCATGAACCTGCTGCGTTCGACGCTCTTCGCAGTGATACAGACTGCGCTGACGGTGTTATTCAGCATGGTCGCGCTGTTCAGCTTTCCGTTTTCGGCGCACACCCGCTACCGGCTGATCACCGGCTACAACCATATCGTCATCTGGCTCGCGCGTGTGGTGCTCGGCATCCGCTACGTGGTGCGCGGCCGCGAGAACCTGCCAGCCCGTCCGGCGGTGGTGCTGGCCAAGCACCAGTCGGCGTGGGAAACGGTGGCGTTTCTGTTCCTGTTCCCGCCGGTGTCGGCGGTGATCAAGCAGGAGTTGCTGAATGTGCCGTTCTTCGGCTGGGCCTACCGCATGCTCTCGCCGATCGCCATTGACCGTGGCGCCGGGCGCGAGGCGCTGAAGCAGATCGTGACCAGGGGCAAGGCCAAGCTGGAGCAGGGATTCTGGGTGCTGGTTTTTCCCGAGGGCACCCGCGTGGCACCAGGCGAGAAAGGGCGTTACGGCATCGGCGGCGCCTGGCTGGCGGCGGAGACCGGCGCCCCCATCGTGCCGGTGGCGCATAACGCCGGCGAGGTGTGGCCGAAGAATGCCTTCGTCAAGCGCCCCGGCACCATTACCGTCAGCATCGGCCCGGCCATCGAGACCGCCGGCAAAAGCGCGGCCGAACTCACGCGGGCGGTGGAAGCCTGGATCGAATCCGAAATGACGAGGCTGCCCCCTGCTGCCGCACGCCAATAGCGGCGTCCTGCGGATAGGCGATGCGGCCGTGCCGTACCAGCTGCGCCGCTCGCACCGCCGCCGCACCCTCGGGATGACCGTCACCGCGAATGAGGTGCGCATCCACGCGCCGAGCTGGACCCCCCGCGCCGAAATCGAATCGTATGTGCGGCAGCAGCACGACTGGCTGCATCGCGCCTGGACCCGCATGCAGGCGCGCGCGCCGCAAGCAACCGCTGCGCCCGCCAGAGAGGTGCGCTACCTCGGCCGTACCCTCGCGCTCGACATCCAGCTTGCCTTGTTCAGCGAAGTTCGCCGCCACGGCGACACCCTTCGCGTTCACGCTCCTCACGATGCGGATGCCCGCGCCCTGATCCACGCCTGGTTCCATGCCCGTGCCGCCCGCCTGCTGGCCTGGCGTCTGGCGCGCATCGCCCGCCGGCTGGGGCGCGCGCCCAGCCGCTTCGCCCTGTCCGACGCCCGGACGCAATGGGGCAGCTGCACCCGGCGCGGCCATGTTCGCCTCAACTGGCGGCTGGTGCAGGCGCCGCTCGCGCTGATCGACTACGTCGCCGCGCACGAGCTGGCGCATCTGGTTCACCTCGACCACTCGCCGCGCTTCTGGGCGCAGGTCGCCGAACTGTGCCCCGATGCCCAGGCAAGGCGCGCCGAGCTGCGCTCGATGAGCGGGGTGCTGTTTCAGATTTGATTTTCGGAAGGGTTTTTTATCCGCGAAGGACGCGAAGAGACACGAAGAAAATCAATTGGGTGAAGTAACTTTTACACTCAATGCAGGCGCCCCATGTGAGTCTGCAAAACGGCTTTGAATTTCCTTCGTGTCTCTTCGCGTCCTTCGCGGATGAATGTTTTACAGGTAACCATGATGCGAATACTCCACACCATGCTGCGGGTCGGCGACCTCGACCGCTCGATTGATTTCTACACCAGCGTGCTCGGTATGCAGCTGCTGCGCCGCAAGGATTACCCCGGTGGCAATTTCACCCTGGCATTTGTCGGTTACAACACCGAGGACAAAGCCGCAGTGCTGGAGCTCACCTACAACTGGGGCGTGGACAAATACGAGATCGGCAGCGGCTACGGCCACATCGCCATCGAGGTCGACGATGCCAATGCGACGTGCGAGGCCGTCGCGGCGAAAGGCGGCAAGGTGCTGCGTCCGGCCGGGCCGATGTCGCACGGCACCACTGTGATCGCGTTCATCGAAGACCCGGACGGTTACCCGATCGAATTCATCCAGAAGGGTACGGCGGGCTGGTCGCAGGCGCTTGCGTGAAATTAGCTTTGAAAAATATATAAGTACTTATATTATTTGTCGCTATGAAGGCACTTAAATTCGTCGGAGGCAGTCTGGACGACCTGACGGATTTTCCGCTGGAGGCCCGACGCGCTTCGGGTTTTGAGTTATGGCAGATACAGCGTGGTTTGAGTCCGTCGGACTTCAAGCCCATGCCCGCCGTCGGCGCGGGTGCTTTTGAAATCCGGGTGCATGTCTTGGGCGAGTGGCGCGTTATTTATGTGGCAAAGTTTGAGGACGCTGTGTACGTCTTGCATGCCTTCCGCAAAAAAACGCAGAAAACTCGCAAGGAAGACATCGATTTGGCTGCATGCCGCTATAAGCAGATAGGAGGCTGAATCATGAAAGAAAAAATCACCCGATCCAGCGGCAACGTATTCACCGACCTGGGCTTCCCGCCTGAAGAAGCCGCCATCCTGGCAATGCGTGCGGACTTGATGGCGCAATTGCGCCTGGCTCTCGAAAAACGCGACTGGACACAGGTTGAAGCCGCCAAAGTGCTGGGCATCAGCCAGTCGCGCGTATCCGACCTGATGCGCGGCAAATGGGATAAGTTCAGCCTGGATATGCTGGTGACGCTAGCTACCCGTGCGGGGTTGCATTGCGAGTTGAGATTGGCGGCTTGAGTGGCGCGGTGAATGTGTTAATGCAAGTCTGACCCCCGCGCCCTGGACGGCCATTTAACGTTACGCTTATCAATACCCCTCCCAATTGGCAGCTTCTAAGTTCACGTTAACTGATTGCTTTGGTAATCAGCGGCACCAGGGCCTGCGGCAGCTTGATCTTTCCGGACAGGGCAAAGGCCTGGGCATTTTTCGACATCTTGTTCCATGTCTTGCGGACGATATCCAGCCATTTCGCCTCGTCGTAGTCGGGCTTGTTCTGGGCGAAGGTCAGCATGTAATGCTCGATGAAGACCAGGTCGGCGATGTCTTCCAGCAACTGCGTTTCCGGGTTGCTCTTGAGGCCGCGCTTGCCGACCGCCTTCTTGACCCGTTCGATCATCGCGTCGTCATAGCCGGCCTGGCGCATCAACTCGCCGGCGGTGTCCGCCTGGAAGGTATACAGCCCGGTACGCCATGCGTGATAGCCTTCCCTGGTCATCGGCTGGGTGCTGCGCGGCACTTTCCAGCGCTGGATGTGCTGGGCGCGAACCGCCAGTTGCGCCGCTTCGGACGCATCCGGCGCAAAGCGGGCGATCATGTCCGTCATGCGCTGTGAATAAAGCAGTTCCTTCGGCCGGCCCTCGTCCAGATTGGGGTCTTCCGAATTGGCGGCGTCGAACAGCGCCATCGCTTTATTGAAACGTTCCTGATTTTCGATCATTTTTTCATTCCTTGGCCATGGGCCGATGTTGAGCTATACGTAGGATTGTCGCCAGCATCGAGGACATAAGTAAATCCCCCCTTGTGCTTGTATTTCGGACCCCGGGCTCAGGATACGCTGGGCACATTCCCGCTTGCTTTCGCCTACAGTGACTGAACCCAAAGGAGTCCTGGACATGACCGATCTTTTTTCGCCTGCCCGCTTCGGCGCCATCGAGTTGGCCAACCGGGTGGTGATGTCATCGCTGACGCGCAACCGTGCCGGGGCCGGCAATGCGCCGACGCAGCTGATCGCCGAATACTATCGCCAGCGCGCGTCGGCCGGCCTGATCCTGACCGAGGCGACGCCGATCTGCGCGGAGGGCCACGGCTACCCGCGAACGCCCGGCATTCACACTCCCGAACAGATCGCGGGATGGAAGCAGGTGACCGATACGGTGCATGGAGCGGGCGGCAAGATCGCGCTGCAGCTGTGGCATGTGGGGCGGATTTCGCATCCCGACCTGCAGCCGGGCGGCGTCCTGCCGGTCGCGCCGTCGGCGATCCGCCCGGCCGGGCAGGTGTTCACCGGACAGGGCATGAAGGATTTCGTCACACCGCGCGTGCTCGAATTGTCCGAAATCCCTGCGCTTGTCGCCACCTACGCCCAGGCGGCACGCAATGCGATGGACGCCGGTTTCGACGGCGTCGAAGTCCATGCCGGCAATGGTTATCTGCTCGACCAGTTCCTGCGTTCGTCGACCAACCACCGCACCGATGCCTACGGCGGCGGCAAGGAAAACCGCGCGCGCCTGCTGCTGGAAGTGATGGAGGCCGTGTGCGGCGCCATCGGCAGCGATCGCGTCGGCCTGCGGCTGTCGCCGGTGACGCCGTTCAACGACATCAGCGACGAGCATCCGCAGGAGACGTTCGATTATGTCGTCACGCAGTTGAATCCGCTGAACCTGGCCTTTCTCGACGTGCTGCAGGGAACCGGCGGCGCGCCCAGGGAGCAGTGGATCCCATTCGATTACGACCGCTTGCGCACGCTGTATTCGGGCAACCTGATCCACAATAACGGCTACGATTTCGAAACAGCGCGGCAGGCGGTGATTTCCGGCGCGGCCGATGCGATTGCGTTCGGCCGCCTGCTACTGGCCAACCCCGATCTGGTCGAGCGCTTCCGTCGCGGCGCGCCGCTCAATGCCCCTGATTACGAACGGCTCTATACGGGGGAAGAGAAAGGCTATACCGACTATCCCTTCCTGGCGGGCTGAGCCTTATTCCGCGGGCCGTTGCAGGCTTGCGAGGCGCCGGGTGATGGCTTCGTAGTCGGCGAGGGCGAGATTCTCCGCGCGCTGTCCGGAATCGATCCCGGCCGCCGTGAAGTCCTCCGGTTTCATCAGGCTGCCCAGGGTATTTCGCAGCGTCTTGCGGCGTTGCGAAAACGCGGCGGCGACCACGCGCGCGAACAGCGCTTCGTCGAGCGGCACGATTTCAGCCGGCGTTTTGGGAATCAGCCGGACCACCGCGGAGTTGACCTTGGGCGGCGGGTTGAAGGCGGCGGGCGGCACGTCGAGCAGCCATTCCAGGTGGAAGCGGCGCTGCAGCATGATCGACAGCCGTCCGTAATCGTTGGTCGAAGGCTCGGCGACCATGCGTTCGACGACTTCCTTCTGCAGCATGAAAGTCATGTCGCGGATGTGCGCGGCGAACTCCATCAGGTGGAATAGCAGCGGCGTGGAAATGTTGTACGGCAGGTTGCCGATGATGCGCAGGTCGTGACCCAGTGCGCCGAAATCGAACTTCAGCGCGTCGCAGCTGTGCACGGTAAGGCGCTCGGTCGGCCAGGTTCTTTGCAGGCGCGCGACGATGTCGCGGTCAAGCTCGACCGCGTGCAGATGCGGCAGCCGTTCCAGCAGCGGCCGGGTCAGCGCCCCCAGCCCCGGTCCGATCTCGACCACGGTTTCGCCCGCCTGCGGATGGATGGCGTTGACGATGGCATGGATGATGCCGTCGTCGATGAGGAAGTTCTGGCCGAAGCGTTTGCGAGGGGTGTGGTTAATCGGTTTGGGCATCACGTTTGCTCCCTCCCCCATTTGGGGGGAGGGTTGGGGAGAGGGTAAGCGAAGCGCTCGGTTTGGGCATCACGTTTGCTCCCTCCCCCATTTGGGGGGAGGGTTGGGGAGAGGGTAAGCGAAGCGCTCGGTTTGGGCATCATGTCAAAGGGCGCGCTGGGCCACCATCTCCCTCGCCGCCTCGATTGCCTTCAGCAAGCTCCCTACTTCCGCCCGCCCGGTTCCGGCGAGGTCGAGCGCGGTGCCGTGGTCGACCGAGGTGCGGATGAAGGGCAGACCCAGCGTGATGTTCACGCCGGCACCGAAGCTGGCGTACTTGAGCACGGGCAATCCCTGGTCGTGATACATCGCCAGCACGGCGTCGCAGGGCTCAACGCGAATGCGCGAGAACAGGGTGTCGGCAGGCAACGGGCCGACGAGGTCCATGCCCTCGCCGCGCAGGCGGTCGAGCGCGGGTTCGATGATTTCGATCTCCTCGCGCCCCAAGTGGCCGGATTCGCCGGCGTGCGGGTTGAGGCCGGCGACGGCGATGCGCGGCCGGGCGATGCCGAACTTGTTTTTCAGGTCGGCATGCAGGATGCGGATCACTTCGTCGAGCAACGCGGGCGTGATGGCGTCGGCTACCGCGCGCAAGGGCAGGTGGGTGGTGGCGAGGGCGACGCGCAGGCCGCCGCCGGCGAGCATCATCACGACTTTTTGCGTGCCGCTGTGGTCGGCCAGATATTCGGTGTGGCCGGTGAAGGCGAAGCCGGCATCGTTGATGACGCCCTTGTGCACCGGCGCGGTGATCATGGCGTGGTAGGACCCGTTCATGCAGCCTTCGAGGGCGGCATCGAGCAGGGCCAGCACATGGGCGCTGTTGCCGGCATCCAGGACTCCCGGGATGACGGGTGCGGCAATCGGGATGTGGCGCACGTGCAGCGCGCCTGGCTGGTGCGCGGGGATGGCGTCGCCAAGGATGAAGTCGACCGCGATTCCCAGCTGCGCCGCGCGGGCGCGCAGCACCTCGATATCGCCCAGCACCGAGAGCCGGCACGGCAATGCCTGCCGCGACAGCGCGATGCAGAGGTCGGGACCGATCCCGGCGGGCTCGCCGGCGGTGAGCGCGAGCACGGGCAGCGTCGCGGTCATGGCGGAATCAGTCGAGCGGACGCAGTTCGACGTAGGCCGAATCGCGGATCTGCCGCACCCAGTCCTGGAAGGCTTCTTCCGCCTTGCGCTCGCGGATGGCCTTGCGCGCCATCAACTTCTGGCGTTCCTGGGTGACGTCCTGGTCGCGGCGTTCCAGCACCTGGATCAGGTGCAAGCCGAAGGGCGACTGGATCGGCGCGCTGACTTCGCCCGGCTGCAGGGCATCCATGGCCTTCTCGAAGTCGGGCACGGTGTCGCCGGGGTTGATCCAGCCGAGGTCTCCGCCTTTCGATGCGCTGGCGTCATCGGAATGCAGGCGCGCCAGTTCGTCGAATTTCACCCCGTTGTCGACACGCTCCTTCAACTGCAGCAGGCGGTTGCGGGCGTCGGCTTCCGAGGTGATCTCGTTGGTCTTGATCAGGATGTGGCGCGCGTGCGTCTGGGTGACGCTGAGGGTGGCATCGAGCCCGCGCTTGTCGTTGAGCTTGAGGATATGGAAGCCGTTGCTGCTTTTCTGCAGCGGGGCGATCTGGCCGGGCCGCAGCGGTTTCAATGTCTCGACGAACAGGGCCGGCATCTTGCCGCTGGCGCGCCAGCCGAAAGCGCCGCCCTGAAGGGCATTGGACGCATCCGAATAGCTGGCGGACAACTGGGCGAAGTCGGCGCCCGCGGCAAGCTGGGCGAGAACGTCCTCGGCGCGGGCGCGGCGTGCCTGGATCTGCTCGGGCGAGGCGTTTTCCGGAACGCTGACCAGAATGTGGGCGAAGTTGTATTCGGTTTCAATGCCCTGTTGCGCCTGCGTTTGCAGATAGCCTTCGATTTCGGCGTCGCTGACCGAGACGCGGTTGTCGACGTCGCGTTCGCGCGCGCGCGTAATGAGAATTTCATTGCGGATGGTGGCGCGCAGGCTTTCGAGGGTCTGGCCGTCTTTTTCCAGCGCCGCCGCAAGGCCGGCCATGTCGAGATTGTTCTGCGCGGCGATGCGTTGCAGGGCGCGCTCAACCTGGGTCGGATCGACACGGACGCCGGTGCTGCGGGCGTGCTGCTGCAAGGCGAGTTCGGTGACCATGCGTTCGAGCAGCTGTTTTCCCAGCACGTCGCGCGGCGGCAGCGGCGTGTTCTGCTTCGACAGGTTCAGTGTGACTTCCTGAAGACGTTTGTTGAGTTCCTGGCGGGTAATGACTTCGTCGTTGACCACTGCGACGATGTGGTCGAGCGGTTTGACGGCGGCGTGCGCCTGCGGCAGGAGCGATGCGGCGAGCAGCAGCGCCAACACCCAGTGCGGGCGGCGCCATTCAGGGCGTTTGAAAAATTTCATTGCTAGGCCTGTATCCGGGAACACTTTGTTTCAAAACGTCGAGCGGGTTGGCGCCGAGGCGCCCCATGCCGCTCAACTCCAGCTGCAAGAACAGCGCGTCGGTCGACTGATCCTCCTTGGTGGCGAGGCGCTGGAAGACGCCGCGCACCGCCCAGCATCCGCCATTGTATTCAAGCCCCGCCAGGCCTTCGACCAGCTTGTCGTCCTGGAACGAATAGTTGTAACGGAACATGCCGAACCAGTGTTTGCCGAGCGGCCATTGTCCGGACAGGTCGACCTGTTCGGTGGTTTGGTCAATGAAACGGTAGCCGAAGTTCAACGCACGGCCGGGTCCGGGGCGGTAGGATGCTCCGAGATTCTGGCGGATGACGTTGCCGCTCTGGGTGTCGAGCTGCAGGGCGGTGTCGATGCGCCAGTCGCGCGTGATCTGTCCGCTGACGGCGGCGAGCAGGTCGGTTGCCTTGGTGGTGCGCGGCGCATCGCCGGGGTGCAGGGTGACCTCCTGCGTGCTGAAGTAATAGCGCTGGCCGAGGGTGACCTGCAGGCGCTCAAGTCCGCTGTCCGCCTCGATGAAGCGGCTGGTGACGGCGAGCGTCAGCTGGTTGGCGTCGTTGATGCGGTCGCCGCCGACGAACTGGTTTTCGGTGAACATTTGCGCATAGCTGAAATCCAGCAAGGCGGTGTCGAACAAGGGGATTGCATTCTGGTCGCGGTAGGGCGCGAATACGTAATAGGCCCGCGGCTCCAGCGTCTGTTCGAAATCCCGGCCGAGAAATCTGAATGGCCGGTCGTAATGGACGCCGCTGTCGAGGCTGAATATGGGCATGTTGCGGGTGATGCGCTGGGCGTCGTCATCCAGTGCGTAATAGCTGCTGTGCCAGCCGATTTGCGGGGTGAAGAATCCGAATGAATTGGTCAGCGGCAGGCGCAGCGTGGGATAGGCCAGTACCCGTGACCCCTCGGTCAGGGTGGGGTGGGCAAAGCGCGTGGCCTCGCCATCCAGCTTGAACTCCAGTCCGTTGCCAAAGGTCTGCGCCATGCCCAGCCGGGCATGAGGCAAGCGTGCATACGGTTCGAGAATGGGATCGCTGGAGGTGGAGTCCTGCAACGTCTGGAAACTTTGCGCGCGTAGTTCGGCGTTCCAGTGTGCGTGCTGGGTGCCAATCCAGACTTCGCGGTTGAGGTGGCTGATCGAGGTGGTTGAAATCAGGTTGGACAGGTCGCGAAAATAGTCGTCGTCCGAGACGCGATTGAATAGTATGCCGGCCTGGGTGTTCGCGTTAAGGCGGTAGGTGTTGTCGAGCGCTATGCTCCAGCGCGAGTGGCCAGCCTCATTGTCGTTGGGCAGGTATTCGAGTCGGTTCTCGCCACGGGCCTCCTGAAGCAGGTAGCGGAACTCACCGCCCAGCTGTACGCCGCGCGTGGACAGCAGGCGCGGGTACAGCGTGGCATCGTAGTCGGGCGCGAGGTTGAGGTAATACGGCACCATGATATCGAGGCCGCTGCGTTCGGTGGTGCCGATGGTGGGCGCCAGAATGCCGGTCTTTCGCTTGTTGTCGAGCGCGAAATCCATCCATGGCGTATAGAGGATGGGCACGCCGAGAAACCGTAGCGAGGCGTTATGCGCGGTGCCTACGTTTCGGGTTTTGTCGATGTTGAGGTCGCTTACCTTGAGGAACCAGTCGTCGTTGTCCGCCGGGCAGGTGGTGTAGGTGGCGTCGCTGAGCTTGAAGCGGTTTTCGTCGATGAAATCGATACGCTCGGCGCCTCCGCGCCCATGCTGGGCGGGGAACTGGTAGACGGGCTGGGTGAGCTCGCCGCTGTAATCGTTGAGATCGAGTTTGAGCGTGTCGCCCTGCACCAGCAGGGCGGGCTGCTCCAGACGCACGTTGCCGCGCGCCTGGACCGAATTCAGCGAGGCGTCGTAACGCAGCCAGTCGGCGAAGAAATTCTGCCCGGCCTGGCGGGCTTCAACCTTGCCGCTGGCTTCGACGATCTGGGGCGCGGTCGACTCGATGCTGTCCGCGGTCAGGAACAGCGGGCCCTCCTTCCCCGCTACCGTTGAACCGCGCAGCTCGACGTCTTTCTTCAGTACGAGCCCGTCCGCCGCCGCTGTAGAAGCAGCCAGGAACAACACAGCGAGGGTAAAGCCGGGCAAGGTGGACAAGCGATGTAAAATCCGGGCCAAGGTTATTTTGAACAGCGTTATTCGGAGCCGCACAGCAGTGGAACGTTTGCACGCATTACAGGACTGGGCCGCCCGACAACTGGGGGGGGATGCGCTGGACATCGCCCCGGCGTCGGCGGACGCCAGCTTTCGCCGTTATTTTCGCGTCACTGCCAAAGGCCGCGATTATATCGTGATGGACGCCCCCCCGGCGCATGAGGATTGCCGCCCGTTTATCGCGGTCGCCAAGCTGTTCGGCGAAGCCGGCGTGCATGTGCCGCAGGTGCTGGCGCAGGACCTGGATCAGGGCTTCCTGCTGCTGAGCGATCTGGGCAACACTACTTACCTGTCGGCGCTCAATGAAAGCACCGCGCGCGAACTCTATCTGGAGTCGAACGACGCGCTGATCCGCATCCAGCAGGCGAGTCGGCCCGGCGTGCTGCCGGAATACGACCGTGCGTTGCTGTCCCGCGAATTGATGCTGTTTCCCGAGTGGTACGTGGTGAAGCACCTGGGCGTCGCCATGAAGGACGACCAGAAGGCCATCCTCGGCACCGTGTTCGAGCGCCTGCTCGCCAACAATCTGGCGCAGCCGCGGGTGTACGTGCACCGCGACTGGCATTCGCGCAACTTGATGGTGTCCGATCCCAATCCCGGCATCCTCGATTTCCAGGACGCCGTGTACGGCCCCATCACCTACGACCTCGCCTCGATCTACCGCGATGCCTACATCCAGTGGGACGAGGAGCAGCAGATCGACTGGGTGATCCGCTACTGGGAAAAGGCGCGCGCCGCCCGCTTGCCGGTGCGCGAGGATTTCGGCGAATTCTGGCGCGACTTCGAATGGATGGGGGCGCAGCGCCACATCAAGGTGCTCGGCATCTTCGCGCGGCTGTATCACCGCGACGGCAAGGACGGCTATCTGAAGGACATGCCGCTGGTGATGCACTATCTGCGCAAGGTGTGCGAACGTTACGACGAACTGAAGCCGCTGCTGTTTTTGCTGGAGGGTCTGGAGAATCGGGAAGTGAGGGTGGGGTATACGTTCTAGGTTTGAGCATCTGCGAAGCGACGATCTCACCCCCTCTCCCGCAAGCGGGGGAGGGCTGGGGAGGGGGATGCACGTTGTAGCTGGGTGTTCGCGGAATTGAGGGCCGTTGGCCGGGGGTAGCCCGGAAGCTAGTCACTTTCTTTTGCTTCGCCAAAAGAAAGTAACCAAAGAAAAGGCGACCCCGACATCCCCGAATTCCCGAAAATCGGGCCTGCCGGACGGGCGGCGAAGAACTCGCCCCGCCTTGCTGTTTCTAAATTTGATTTTGTGGGCGGGGCATACGACTCCACACGCGCTTCAGCGCGTAGTGGATCGGAGTCCTTTAGGGCTCAAACACCTTCGCCGCTGATCCGTCCGCCAGGCCCGATTTTCGGCGGGGCTGTAAGGGGTGAAAGTCAAAACCAGGACAGCGCTAACCGAATAATTTGTGGTTACTATTTGGAATTCACTCATCCGGCGCATTACGCCTGCGGCTGCGGTCAGAGTAAACAGCAGTGAGAAACAAGGTTGGGTAACAAATGAACATGAACTCCGCGATGATCCTGGCCGCCGGCCGCGGTGAGCGCATGCGCCCGCTGACCGACCGCACACCGAAGCCGCTGCTGCCGGTCGGCGGCAAGCCGCTCATCGTCTGGCACATCGAGCGCCTGCGCAAAGCGGGCTTCAGCCATATCGTCATCAACCACGCCCATCTCGGGCAGCGGATCGAGGATGCGCTGGGAAACGGCGCCGCATTCGGCGTGTCGATCGAGTATTCACGCGAAATCAGCGCGCTGGAAACCGCGGGCGGTATCGCCACCGCGTTGCCCTTGATTGGGGCCGATGTCTTTCCGGTGGTGAATGGCGATATCTACTGCGAATACGATTTCAGCCGCCTGGCCGGGCCGATCGCGCGGCTCGCCGCCGGGCACGACCAGGCGCATCTGGTGCTGGTCGACAACCCGTCGCATCACCCGCAGGGCGACTTCGTGCTGGAGAACGAACGCGTGACGAACGCCGATATTCCCCTGGCGCCGCATCCATCGCGCTTCACCTTTTCCGGCATCGGCGTCTACCACCGTGCGCTGTTCGACCACACCGCGCCGGGGGAAAAGGCGCCGCTGGCGCCGCTGTTGCGGCTGGCGATCGATGCCGGACGGGTCGGGGGTGAACGTTACGCCGGGCGCTGGGTCGATGTCGGTACGCCTGAACGCCTGAACGCACTGGACGAGGAACTGGGAAAGCACCATGCAGCCTGATTCGGCAATTTACCGCGCCCGCCGCGAGCGGGTCCTGGAGCAAATGGGTGAAGGCGTGATGGTCGTCGCCACCGCGCCGGAGGTGCCGCGCAACCGTGACACCCATTATCCCTACCGGCACGACAGCTACTTCTACTGGCTGACCGGTTTCAACGAGCCCGAGGCGGTACTGGTGCTGGTGGGCGGCGCCGCGCCGCGCCACGTCCTGTTCTGCCGCGAGCGCAACGAAGAGCGGGAGATCTGGGACGGCTTCCGCTACGGCCCGGCGGCGGCGCGCGAGAGCTTCGCCTTCGACGATGCCTTCGCCTACGACGCGCTAGATGCCGAGCTGCCCAAACTGCTGGAAAACCAGCCGTTGCTGGCCTACCTCATCGGCCGCGACATGGCCTGGGACACTCGGATGCTGGGCTGGCTCAATACGGTGCGCGGCAAGGCGCGCAGTGGCGTGCACGCGCCCAACCGCATGGTGGACGCGCGCCTATGGCTGGACGAGATGCGCCTGATCAAGGATGGTCACGAGCTCGATCTGATGCGCCGCGCCGCTGAAATCTCCACCCGTGCGCACGGTATCGCGATGCGCGCGACCCGGCCGGGCCGCCACGAATACGAGGTCGAGGCGGAGATGCTCTGCGCTTTCCGCAGCGGCGGCGCCGAGGCGCCAGCCTATACCTCCATCGTCGCCAGCGGCGCCAACGCCTGCGTGCTGCACTACGTCTTCAATAACCAGCCGCTGCGCGACGGCGACCTGCTGCTGATCGACGCCGCCGCCGAGTTCGGCAGCTATGCGGCCGACATCACCCGCACCTTCCCGGTGAACGGCCGCTTTTCCGCGGCGCAGCGGGATGCCTACGAACTGGTGCTGGCCGCGCAGACGGCGGCGATTGCCGAGGTGCGCCCGGGCAGTCACTGGAACGCGCCGCACGAGGCTGCGGTACGGGTGCTGACCCAGGGCATGGTCGACCTCGGCCTGCTCCAGGGCAAGGTCGACGGCCTGATCGAATCGAAAGCCTACGAGCGTTTCTACATGCACCGCACCGGCCACTGGCTGGGCATGGACGTTCATGACGCCGGTGAATACAAGATCGGGGGCGAGTGGCGGACGCTCGTTCCGGGCATGACGCTGACGGTCGAGCCGGGCCTGTACATCCGTCCGGCGGACGACGTGCCCGAGGCCTTCTGGAACATCGGCATCCGCATCGAGGATGACGTGGCGGTCACCGAATCCGGCTGCGAGGTGCTGACCACGCCGCCGAAAACGGTCGCGGAGATCGAGCAATGGATGCGGGCATGAATGACGTCCTCATCGTGGGCGCAGGCCCGGTCGGCGCGGTGTGCGCGCTGGCGCTGCGGCAGCAGGGCGTTGTCGCGCGCGTGCTGGAGGCGCAGCCGGCGGACGCCCGCGCCGACACCCGCATCCTGGCGCTGTCGCATGGCTCCAGGCTGATTCTCGATCGCCTTGGCGTGTGGGACACAATCGCCGACGTCACCCCGATCACCCGAATCCATATCTCGCAGCGTGGCGCCCTCGGCGCGACGCGGCTGGATGCGGAAGAAATCAATGTGCCGGCGCTGGGCTATGTGTTGCCCTACGCCGCATTGACGCTCGCGCTCAAGCAGGCGCTGGCCGATGCCCGCATCGACGTCGATTATGGCGTCACGGTCGAGCGCATCGAGCCGGGCGCCGCCAGCGCCGCACTTCATACCGTGGATGGCCGTGCGCTGACCGCATCGCTGGTGGTGGTGGCCGACGGCGGCCGCGGCGACGCCGCGCCCGCGCCGAAATTCGAACGCGACTACAACCAGATGGCGGTGGTCTGCGAAGTGTGGACCGAGCTGCCGCACGCCAACCGCGCCTATGAGCGTTTCACTCCGCAAGGGCCGGCCGCGCTGCTGCCGAAAGGCGACCATTACGCCTTGGTCTGGACTGCCAGCACTGCCGACGCCCAGCGCATTGCGGCGTTGTCCGACGATGAATTTCTTGCCGCCCTGTACCGTCACGTCGGCGGGCGCCAGGGGCTGTTCCTGCGGGCCAGCCCGCGCAAGACCTTTCCGCTGAGACTCGCCTACACCGGCAGCGAGGCAGCCGATCGCGTGGTGCGCATCGGCAATGCCGCACAGATTCTGCATCCGGTTTCCGGCCAAGGCTTCAATATTGGCCTGCGTGACGCCTGGGAACTGGCGAACCTGTGCGGCGACACGGCCAGGGGGGAGATCGGCAATGCCGCCATGCTGGCGGCCTATGCGCGCGGCCGGCGGCTCGACGTGCTCGGCGGCCTTGGCTTCACCGATTTTCTGGTGCGGATGTTTTCCAACGACATCGCGCCGCTGCGCCACACGCGCGGACTCGGCCTGATGGCCCTGGAAGTGCTGCCGCCGCTGAAAACCTTTGTCGCGCGGCGGATGATTTTTGGAGCCCGAGGATGAGCGGCGAGCGCTATCAAGTCGTTGTCGTCGGCGCCGGTCTGGTCGGCGCCGCCGCTGCACTGGCGCTGGCCCGCCAGGGCTTGCGTACGGCGCTGGTCGAGCGTCAGTTGCCCGCGATCCCGGCCGTCGGCTGGGATACCCGCATCTATGCCATCAGCCCGGCCAACCAGCGTTTTCTCGAGCGCCTCGGCGCCTGGCAGTGCATGGACGCAAGCCGCATCCAGCCGGTTCTCCGCATGGATGTGGCGGGCGATGCCTCGGGCGCGATCCGGCTCGATGCCTACGAGGCGGGCGTGTCGCACCTCGCAACCATCGTCGAAAGCGGGCGTCTGCAGCGCGCCCTGTGGCAGGCGATCGAGGACGACGGCAATGTCGCGCTGCATTGCCCGGCGGCAATCGCGTCGATCGAGCGCGGTGAGCGGCTCTCGCGGCTGACGCTGGCTGACGGTTCGATTCTCGAAGCCGAACTGATCGTCGGCGCCGACGGCGCCGCTTCGCGCATCCGCGACTGGGCAGGCCTGGATTCGACGCTGGCGCCCTACGGCCAGAGCGGCGTGGTGGCCAATTTCGAATGCGCGATCCCGCATCGGGGCACCGCATTCCAGTGGTTTTTCGATGGCGATATCCTGGCCTGGTTGCCGCTGCCCGGGCATACGACTCCACGTGGGCTTCAGCCCACAGTGGATCGGAGCACCCACAAGGGGCATCGCGATCCCCCTTCAGGGGGGAACCGCCTGTCGATGGTCTGGTCAACCCAGTCGGCGCATGCGGATGAGCTGGTCGCGCTGGATGCGGCGACGCTGGCCGAAAAGGTCGAGGCGGCGGGCCATCGCAGGCTCGGGGCCCTGCGCCTGCTGACCCCGGCAGCGGCATTTCCGCTCCGCCTGATCCGGGTCGAGTCGGTTGTAGCACCGGGCGTGGCGCTGATCGGCGATGCCGCCCATGGCGTGCATCCGCTGTCGGGGCAGGGCGTCAATCTTGGTTTTGGCGATGCCGAAACGCTGGTCGGAGTGCTGGCTCGGCACCGCCGCGGCCATTGCGGCGATGTGCGTGTGCTGCAGGGCTATGCGCGCGCGCGCGCCGAACCCGTGCGGCGCATGCAGGCGCTCACTCATGGCCTGCATCACCTGTTTGCCGATAGCCGCGCAGCCTGGCTGCGCAATGCCGGGATGCGGCTTGTCGACCATCTGCCGCCGGTCAAGGCCGCTCTGGTGCGCGAGGCGATGTCCTGATTGTGTTGTCTTAATCGCGAAGGCCGCAACGACCGCTGATGGTCCTGCGCACCTTGGTGCCTTTTGTAGTGAATCGTGAACTGGAACATGAAATGCAAAAAATGAAATTAGTCCCCCTGGCGCTGGCCGCGTCCCTGATGTTCGCCGCGTCCGCGCAGGCCAGCGAGCCCGTTATCCGCAAGGCGTTGACCCAGCAGTTCCCGGGCGCCAAAATCGCCTCGGTGCAGAAAACGCCGTATAGCGGATTGTTCGAGGTTTATCTCGACGG
This sequence comes from Pseudomonadota bacterium, assembly GCA_030836725.1. Lineage (GTDB taxonomy): Bacteria > Pseudomonadota > Gammaproteobacteria > Burkholderiales > Thiobacillaceae > Thiobacillus. The sequence continues at coordinate 19,565 of JAUPLV010000021.1, forward strand.
CCAGTTGATTTACGTCGACGCCAAGGCGCAATACCTGTTTACGGGGGATGTGATCGACCTTAAAAAGCGCAACAACCTGACGCAGGAGCGCCTGAGCCGGCTGCAGGCAATCGACTGGAAAACGCTGCCGCTCAACAATGCGATCAAAACCGTCAAGGGCAAGGGACAGCGCCAGCTGGTGGTGTTCTCCGACGTCGACTGTCCCTATTGCCGCAAGTTCGAGGCCGAACTCGCCAAGGTCGACAACATCACGGTCTACACCTTCCTCTACCCCATCGAGGGCCTGCATCCGAAGGCGGTGCAGACATCGAAGCAGATCTGGTGCGCGCCCGATCGCAACAAGGCCTGGGACGAATACATCACGCGCGGCAGCGTGCCGAGCAACGACGGCAAGTGCGCGAATCCGGTCGAATCCACCATGGCGCTCGGCAGCAAGCTGAAAGTTTCGGGAACCCCGACGCTGGTGTTCGCCAACGGGGTGCGCGTTCCGGGCATGGTGCCTGCCGAGCAACTGGAGCGTCTGCTCGCCGCCAACGCCAAATAAGCATGAGTTCCGATTTTTGGGATTCGCGCTATGCGACCGAGGACTACATTTTCGGCACCGCGCCGAACGTGTTTCTGGCGAGCCAGGTTGCGCTGATCCGCCCCGGCATGCGGGCCTTGGCGATCGCCGACGGCGAGGGACGCAACGGCGTTTGGCTGGCCGAGCAGGGTGCGCAGGTGCATGCCGTCGATTTTTCGGCGGCGGCCCTGGAAAAGGCGCGCAAACTGGCCAGGGAACGCGGCGTGACGCTGGATATCGAACAGGCCGACATGCTCGACTGGAACTGGCCGGAAGCGGCCTACGACCTGGTCGCGGCCATTTTCATCCAGTTCGCGCCGCCGCCCGGGCGCGACCGCATCATCGCCGGCATTCGTCGGACGCTCAGGCCGGGCGGCGTGCTGATCCTGCAGGGCTATACGCCGAAGCAGGTCGAATTTGGCACCGGCGGTCCGGGCAACGCGGCCAACATGTACACCGCCGAGTTGTTGCGCGACTGGTTCGGCGACTGGGACATCGTTCATCTCGCCGAGCATGAGTCCTTCATCAGCGAAGGCGCCCATCATCACGGCATGTCGGCGCTGATCGATCTGGTGGCCAGAAAACCCGGCTGATCATCCTAGAAACCGCAGTTGGACGCGCCCGATGGTGCGTCTGGGCACGTGTCTGCCGCATACGATTCCACATGGGCTTCAGCCCATAGTGGATCGGAGTCCTTTAGGGCGAAGCGACGACGCCGCAGGCCGAGGCCTGCAAGGAGGAGCGAGAGCGGAGTCGTTGCCGCTTTAGCGGCTTTACGAATCCGGCCTACTCCTTGCGGGTACAAAGGCAGGCGCGCGACCAGGCGTGCCAGCGGGTG
>JAUPLV010000268.1 GCA_030836725.1 Pseudomonadota bacterium
ATCGCCCGGGAAAACCCCCTCCTGCAGGGCATCATCGACCGCGTCGACTTCAACGCCACCACCCACGGCCAGCGCGACCTCGACGACGACCGCCTCTCCAACCTCATCGAGGCCATCAGCACCAAGCGCTTAGGGCTCGACGACGTCGAGGCCGACATCATCGGCAAGAGCTACGAATACCTCATCCGCAAGTTCGCCGAGGGCGGCGGCCAGAGCGCCGGCGAGTTCTACACCCCGCCCGAGGTCGGCACCATCATGTCCCGCGTGCTCCAGCCCGAGCCCGGCATGGAAATCTACGACCCCACCTGCGGCTCCGGCGGCCTGCTCGTGAAATGCGAGATCGCCATGGAGGAAAACGCGCAGGGCAAGAAGCGCACCGTCGCCCCGCTGAAACTGTTCGGCCAGGAATTCACCCCCGAGACCTGGGCCATGGCCAACATGAACATGATCATCCACGACATGGAAGGCCAGATCGAGATCGGCGACACCTTCAAGAACCCCAAATTCCGCAACAAGCAGGGCAAGCTCCGCACCTTCGACCGCGTCGTCGCCAATCCCATGTGGAACCAGGACTGGTTCACCGAGGCCGACTACGACAACGACGAACTCGAGCGCTTCCCCGCCGGGGCCGGCTTCCCCGGCAAATCCTCCGCCGACTGGGGCTGGGTGCAGCACATGCACGCCAGCCTCAATGCTACCGGCCGCGCCGCCATCGTCCTCGATACCGGCGCTGCCTCGCGCGGCTCGGGCAATGCCGGCACCAACAAGGAAAAGACCGTCCGCCAGTGGTTCGTCGACCACGACCTGATCGAGAGCGTGCTCTACCTGCCCGAAAACCTCTTCTACAACACCACCGCCCCCGGCATCGTGCTGTTCCTGAACAAGGCCAAGGCGCAGGAGCGCAAGGGCAAGGTCCTCCTCGTCAACGCCTCCCAGGTCTTCGAAAAGGGCGACCCCAAGAACTTCATCCCCGAAGCCGGCATCCAGCGCATCGCCGACACCCTCATCGGCTGGATCGAAGCCGACAAACTCAGCCGCATCGTCGACCACGCCGAGCTGAAGAAGAACGACTACAACATCTCCCCCAGCCGCTACATCCACACCAGCGACGCCGAAACCTACCGGCCCCTCGCAGAGATCGTCGAGGAACTGAACGTGATCGAGGCAGAGGCGAAAGAGACCGACCGGGCGCTTGCCAAAATCCTCAAACAACTCGGAGTCGGGGCATGAAGAAAAAACCTACCAACGCCACGATCAACGTTCGTGGCACCGAAGTCGCCGTGGTTCAGCGGGAGGGGCAGGATTACATCTCTCTCACCGACATGCTCAAAGCCAAGGACGGCGACTTCTTTATTTCCGACTGGCTGCGCAATCGCAACACCGTCGAATTCCTTGGCATCTGGGAGAGCGTCCACAACCCCCGTTTTAATTCCGGCGAATTCGCCGTAATTAAAAGTCAGGCAGGGCTGAACAGCTACAAGCTCAGCGTCAAGGAATGGGTGGAAAAGACCAACGCCATCGGTCTGCGGGCCACGGCCGGACGATATGGCGGCACCTTCGCGCATCACGACATCGCATTCGAGTTCGGGATGTGGATCAGCCCCGAGTTCAAGGTCTACCTCATCAATGAATTCCAGCGCCTCAAGGAAGACGAAAACCGCCGCCTCTCATTGGCCTGGAATCTCAACCGCACCCTCGCCAAGATCAACTACCGCCTCCACACCGACGCCATCCAGACCCACCTCATCCCGGCGGAGGTCACCGCGAAACAGGCTGCCTTCACCTACGCCAACGAAGCCGATCTGCTCAACGTCGCCCTTTTCGGACAGACCGCCCGCGAATGGCGTGATGCCAACCCGGGCAAGGACGGCAACATGCGCGACCACGCCACGCTGGAGCAACTCCTCGTCCTCGCCAACCTCGAGAACATGAACGCCGAGTTCATCCACATGGAACTCCCCCAAGGCGAGCGCCTGAAACGCCTCAACGCCATCGCCATTCGCCAGATGCAGACGCTTACCGCACGGACGGTGAACCAGTTGCAAGGCGGCGCTTCGTGATGTGCTTCACGAACCGGCTGGAAGCCTGGAATCCAGGCAATGACAGTGAGTTGGTGGAAGCATCAGTTATCCGAAAATTTCGGATAACTGCCACCGATGGAAAAAGCCACGACACCGGCCACTACAACCTCTCCACCATCATCCAGGATCGCTTGTTTGTCTCGGATTTCGATACCGAAGTCATGCGGATCGCAAGGAGTGATGAGGAAAGTAGGAACGATGAAGGCGGTGCGGAGTGATGGACGGCAAACCATTTCCGCTTCCTAAGACTTGGGCGGAATCATCTATTGGCAAAGTCGTCGTCAGAACCAAGCAACGCGATCCGCGAAAGAAACCCGACGAAGTGTTTCACTATGTCGATGTTTCGGCAGTCTCCAACACGTCTTTCAAGATCACCGGCGCGGCTCCCACACTTGGATCTGAAGCGCCAAGCCGAGCGCGGAAAGCGATTAAAACTGACGATGTTCTGTTCGCGACTGTTCGCCCGACTCTCAAGCGAATTGCCTTAGTTCCTCCCGAACTCGACGGCGCGATTGCCAGCACAGGATATTGCGTTCTGCGTTGCGACAAGGCGAAGGCAGCACCGGGTTTTCTCTACTCGTTTCTCATCACCGATCACTTCAACGCCCGTATGGCCGGCTTGGA
>JAUPLV010000107.1 GCA_030836725.1 Pseudomonadota bacterium
CCGCCCGGCGCCGGCGCGGCGGATCGATTCGGCCCCCAGCTGGAATTCGCCGCGCGCTTCATAGAGCGAGGGCAGGGCGCGGATTTCGACGTGGTCGCCGTTGGCCGGGGTGAAGCCGGCAAACTGGTTGCGGCCGCGGAACATCACGCAGCGCACCTGGGCGTTCGCGTCCTTGAGGGAAAAATACCAGTGGCCCGACCCGGCGCGCATGAAGTTGGTCACCTCGCCCTCCACCCACAGCAGCGGCAGCTGCGACTCCAGCGCGCGGCGCGCCATGCGGTTGAGCTCGCTCACGGTGAGCACGGGAAGGGCGGATGCGGGGGCGGAAATATCGTCCAGTAAGTCCATGGCATGCAGGATAGCTGCTCAGGCCGGGCATGGTTCATGCACAGCCATCAAACGTTCACAAAAAAAATATCTCAAAACCCTATTGACCTGGGTGTTATTTCATAACGTATTGTATTTAAAGGATAAATCAGATTGGCTATTTTTTAGGCCATGGCGGGTTTTCCTTTAGGCGCGGGCGTTTAGGGGTGGCCGCGGAGGGTTTCTCACAGACTTATCCACACCAATTGTGGAGAACTCCCATAAACGCTTATTCATCAAGCTTTTGCAATTGAAGCTTGCCGAAACCCTCGCGCGGGCGCTACATTTCGCCTGTTGTATTTATCGTGGAGTGGGATTCAGTGTTTGCCATCATTGAGGCGGCCGGTTGGCCGATCTGGCCGTTGATACTGGCGTCGGTTGTCGCCGTGGCCATTATTATCGAACGCGCGTACAGCCTGCGCACCCAGGAGGTCGCGCCATCGAACCTGCTTTCGGAGACGATCAAGACCTATCGGGAGCGCGGTGCGACGCCGGAACTCACCGCGAGTCTGGCCGAGGATTCGCCGCTGGGGCGGATTTTTTCGACCGCGCTTAAAAACGCCCACAACTCGCGCGAGGTGATGAAGGAATCGATCGAGGAATCCGGCCGGGCGGTGACCCACGAGCTCGACCGTTTCCTCACCTCGCTGGGCACCATCGCCAGCATGGCGCCGCTGCTGGGCCTGTTCGGCACGGTCATCGGCATGATCGAGATCTTCGGTTCGCAGACCTCCACCGGCACCAACCCCGGCCAGCTGGCGCACGGCATTTCGATCGCGCTGTACAACACGGCGTTCGGTTTGATCGTGGCGATTCCGGCGATGATTTTCTACCGTTTCTTCCGCGCCAAGGTGGAATCGCTGGTGGTCGACATGGAGCAGCAGGCGATCAAGCTGGTTGAAATCGTTCACGGCGACAGGAAGTAAGCCATGGATTTTCGTAGAGGCCGCCGCGAAGACTATCCGGAAATCAACCTGATTCCGTTCATCGACATCCTGCTCGTCATCGTGATTTTCCTGGCGGTGACGACCACTTACGCGCGCTTTGCCGAACTCAAGATCAACCTGCCCACCAGCAGCGCCGAACAGACGCCGACCCTGCCCGTCCAGATCGAGGTGGCGGTTGGCGAAAGCGGTCTCTACCAGATCGACAGCGTCGCGGTGGGCGAGGCTACGGTCGACGAACTGGTCGCCGCGCTGGAGCAGGCCGCCGACAAGAAGGCCGATCCGGTGGTGGTGATCAACGCCGATGCGCGGGCATCGCATCAATCGGTGGTGAACGTGATGGAGGCGGCGCGCCGGGTCGGGCTTGCCCGCATCACCTTCGCCACGCAAACGTCGCCCTGACGGTCAAACGTCAAGCCGGCGCCATGTTCTCCCCTCGGCGCCTCTGGGCGCGCACCGGCGTGCTCACGCTGCTGCTCCTGCCGCTGTCCGCCCTCTTCGCCGCTTTATCCGGGCTGCGCCGTCTGGCGTACCGGCGCGGCTGGCTGGCCTCGGTCGCGGTCGGCGTGCCGGTGATCGTCGTCGGCAACATCACCGCCGGCGGCAGCGGCAAAACTCCCCTGACCATCTGGCTGGTGAACCGGCTGCGCGCCCAGGGCCATCGCCCCGGCGTGGTCAGCCGCGGCTATGGCGGCTCGGCGCAGGCTTGCGTCGAGGTCAGTGCCGGCAGTTCGCCGGCGGAGGTGGGCGACGAACCCTTGCTGATCCATGTCAAGACGAACGCGCCGGTGATGGTGGGACGCGACCGGGCGGCGGCGGCGCGCGCCCTGCTGGCGCGGCATCCGGAGGTGGACGCGATCGTGTCGGACGACGGCCTGCAGCATTACCGCCTGCGGCGCGACATCGAGCTGGCGGTGATCGATGCGGCGAGCGGCCTGGGCAATGGCTGGCCGCTGCCGGCTGGCCCGCTGCGCGAACCGGAAAGCCGGCTCGGCAGCGTCGATGCGGTGATCCAGGTGGTGCGCGGCGCGGCGCGGCCTCGGGCGATCGAGGGCGCATGGCGCGTCGACTACAATGCAGGACAGGCTTGGCGATTGCGCGCGCCGCATGAAAAAAAACCGCTGAACGGGCTGCCGCGGCACGACTGGCTCGCCGCGACCGGCATCGGCCGACCGCAGGGTTTTTTCGACATGCTTGAAGCGCGGGGCATCCGTTTCAGCCCGCGGGCCTTCGCCGACCATCACGCCTTTCGGCCACAGGACCTGCCCGCCGACGGCGCCGTGCTGATGACCGAAAAAGACGCGGTAAAATGCATGGCGTTCGCAGGAGCGGACTGGTGGGCGGTGGAACTGGATGTCGTCCCGGAAGCCGGGTTCGTTCATTGGCTGGGCGAACGCCTCGAACGCCTTTTATCAAAGCAGGCCGCAACAGCCGAAACGGCTGGCGCGCCGCCGAACGACAGGACCCGTATATGAATCCCAAGCTGCTCGAAATTCTGGTGTGTCCGGTCTGCAAGGGCCCGCTCGAATGGAAAAAATCCGCGAACGAGCTGGTGTGCCCGGCATGCCGGCTCGCCTATCCCATCCGTGACGACATTCCGGTGATGCTTCCGGAAGAGGCGCGCGCGCTGAGTCAGGACGAAATTCACGGCCCGCGCTGACCCGGCCGATCATGCATTTCCGCGTCGTCATCCCCGCGCGTTACGCTTCCAGCCGGCTTCCGGGCAAGCCGCTGGCCGACATTGGCGGCAAACCGATGGTGCTGCGCGTGCTGGAGCGCGCCCTGCAGGCGGGGGCCGAGTCGGTGGTGGTCGCCACCGACGACGCGCGTGTGCAGCAGGCGGTCGAGGCTGCCGGTCATCAGGCCCTGATGACCTCGCCCGAGCATCAGTCCGGCACCGAGCGTCTGGTCGAGGTCGCCGAAACCCTGGGCTGGCCGGACGACACCCTGGTGGTCAACGTGCAGGGCGACGAGCCGCTGATCGACCCGGCATTGATCCGCGAAGCCGCGCGCCAGCTGGTGCTGCACGACGATGCGGTGATGGCCACGCTGGCGCATCCGATCCACGATCATGCCGACTTCATCAATCCCAACGTGGTCAAGGTCGTCGCCGACGAGGCCGGCTATGCGCTGTATTTCAGCCGCGCGCCGATTCCCTGGCCGCGCGATGCGTTCGCGGTGGCGGGGCAGCCGATGCCGCGCGAACTCGGGGCGCTGCGCCACATCGGCCTGTATGCCTATCGCGCCGGATTCCTGCGAACCTACGCCAGCCTGGCCAGTTCGCCGCTGGAGCGCTACGAAATGCTCGAACAATTGCGCGTGCTGTGGCACGGGCACCGCATCAGCCTGGGAATCACGCCCACCGCGCCGGCTCCCGGCGTCGACACGCCGGAAGACCTGGCGCGGGTTCGTGGCCTGTTTGCCGCCGCATAGCAGCCGCTTGAATCGCCCAATAAAAATTTTTAAGTGTTGCTTGAATCGCGCTTGCCTTAGTCTAGTGCGGTTTGAAACATTCATTATCTAAGGGAGACATGCAATGCGTTTGATTCTGTTGGGCGGCCCCGGCGCCGGCAAAGGTACACAGGCCAATTACATCAAGGAAAAGTACGGCATTCCCCAGATTTCCACCGGCGACATGCTGCGTGCGCAGATCAAGGGCGGCACCGAGCTGGGCATGAAGGCCAAGGCCATCATGGACGCGGGCGGCCTGGTTTCCGACGACATCATCATCGGCATGGTCAAGGCCCGCCTGACCGAAGCCGACTGCAAGAACGGCTACCTGTTCGACGGTTTCCCCCGCACCATTCCGCAGGCCGAGGCGATGAAGGCCGCCGGCGTGCCGATCGACTACGTGGTCGAGATCGACGTCGCCGACGAAGAGATCGTCAAGCGCATGTCGGGCCGCCGCGTGCATGTGGCCTCGGGCCGCACCTACCACGTCGTGTTCAACCCGCCCAAAGTGGCCGGCAAGGACGACGCCACCGGCGAAGACCTGATCCAGCGCGACGACGACCATGAAGACACCGTCAAGAAGCGTCTCGACGTGTATCACGCCCAGACCGAGCCGCTGGTCAAGTACTACGGCGACTGGGCCGCGCGCGGCGAAGCCGGCGCACCCAAGTACGTCAAGGTTTCCGGCGTCGGCAAGGTCGATGGCATCCGCGATTCGATCTTTGCCGCGCTCGGCTGATTGAATCCAGGCTGATCGGAACGATGCCGCAGCAGATTGCCCCGCTGACCGACACCGAACGCTGGATCGTATCCAGCGCGGTGAAGGAACGCTACGGCAAGGATGTCGAGATTCAGTCCGTCGAAACCGAAATCCGCCTGCATGCCGACGACCGCGAACTGACACTGTGCCCGGGCCTTTACTGGAACGAGCGCGGCTGTCATTTCGTGCTCTCAAAAACCGGCGATTCGCGTTACCGCAGCATGTTTTTTTATCGCATCCGTGACCGCTTTTCGACCGGACGCGAGGAATACGACGACATCGGCGACTGCGTCACCACGCTGCTGAAAATGCAGGCCGACGAAGAAGTCCGGCGCCTGGCCGAGAACGAAGCGCCCGGCGCCAGTTAGCAGTTAGAAGCAAGCCAGCCCTGTAATCGATGAGACCAGGCTGGCTTTTTTGTTGGGCAAAACACCAATTTATTGCGTTGAACTGAAAGTAGAGGAGACATCCCCATGGCGAAAAAAATGAACGCGTTTTATGCACAGTCCGGCGGCGTGACCGCCGTCATCAACGCCTCGGCCTGCGGCGTGATCGAAACCGCGCGCAAGCACAAGGACAAGATCGGCAAGGTCTACGCCGGCCGCAACGGCATCATCGGCGCCCTGACCGAAGACCTGATCGACACCACCAAGGAATCCGCCGCCGACATCGCCGCGCTGCGCACCACGCCGTCGGGCGCCTTCGGCTCCTGCCGCTTCAAGCTGAAGTCGCTGGAAGCCAACAAGCGCGAGTACGCACGCCTGATCGAAGTCTTCAAGGCGCACAACATCGGCTACTTTTTCTACAACGGCGGCGGCGATTCGGCCGACACCTGCTTCAAGGTCAGCCAGCTGTCCGAGCAGATGGGCTACCCGATCCAGGCCATCCACGTGCCGAAGACCGTCGACAACGACTTGCCGATCACCGACTGCTGCCCCGGCTTCGGCTCGGTCGCCAAGTACATCGCCGTCTCCACCCTGGAAGCCAGCTACGACGTGCGCTCGATGGCCAAGACCTCGACCAAGGTGTTCGTGCTCGAAGTGATGGGCCGCCACGCCGGCTGGATCGCCGCTGCCGGCGGACTGGTCGAAGACCATGGCATCCCGGTCGTCATCCTGTTCCCGGAAATCGAATTCGACCAGAAGAAATTCCTCGCTCGCGTCGACAAGCTGGTGAAGGCACACGGCTACTGCACCGTCGTCGTCTCCGAAGGCTGCCATTACCCGGACGGCAAGTTCCTCGCCGAGCAGGGCACCCGCGATGCCTTCGGCCACGCCCAGCTGGGCGGCGCCGCCCCGGTGGTCGCCAACATGATCAAGGACGCGCTCGGCCACAAGTTCCATTGGGCCGTCGCCGACTACCTGCAGCGCGCCGCGCGCCACATCGCCTCGAAGACCGACGTCAAGCAGGCCTACGAGCTGGGCAAGAAAGCCGTCGAACTGGCGATCAAGGGCCACAACTCGGTGATGCCGACCGTCGATCGTCTGTCCGATGAGCCGTACAAGTACAAGATCGGCATGGCCGACCTGAAGGACGTGGCCAACGTCGAGAAGTTCATGCCGCGCGACTTCATCACCAAGGACGGCTTCGGCATCACGCCCAAGTGCAAGCGCTACCTGACGCCGCTGATCCAGGGCGAGGACTATCCGAAGTATCAGGATGGCCTGCCGGTGTACGTGACGCTGAAGAACGTCGCGGTGGCGAAGAAGCTGGCGGCGTTCAAGCTCTGATAGGGATCAGGATTCAGGGGCCAGGGGTCAGGGGATGTGCGGCTGCGCCGCGCAACAAATCAGGGCGCGGGCTTTGCCCGCACGTTCCCTGATCCCTGAATCCCGCCCCCTGGCCCCTAAAAAAATGACGCTCGACCGCGCGAAACAAATGCTCAAGGTGCAGGCCGATTTCGGCGGCTTCTACAACGGCAATTCAGCCAAGCTGATCTTGTCCGAAGTGCAGCGCGAGCATGGGCAGGACGCGGTCGATCGACTCATCCGGGAATTGCAGCTCGACAGGATTTTCGGTTTCGAGCCGGGTACGCGTTTTGAAGGCGGTTTGGCGATGGGAAGCAAGTAGCAAACAAGTGGCAAGCAAGTAGCAAGAGAGCAGTGGCAAAACTGCCATTATTTTTAGGATTATGAGGAGATAAAGATCATGAACGAAGGTTTACTGTTTGCCCTTGTGGCGGCGGTTTTCGCGCTGCTCTACGGGATCGTGTCGATCAAGTGGATTCTGGGATTGCCCACCGGCAACGACCGCATGCGTGAAATCGCAGCGGCCGTGCAGGAAGGCGCTTCCGCCTACCTGAACCGGCAATACACCACCATCGGAATCGTCGGCGCGATTCTGCTGGTCGCGATTTTCTTCGCCCTGGGCTGGCAAACCGCCGTCGGCTTCCTGCTCGGCGCCGTTCTTTCCGGCCTGACCGGCTATATCGGCATGAACGTTTCGGTGCGCGCCAACGTGCGTACCGCCGAAGCGGCATCGCAAGGCCTCAACGCCGCGCTCAACGTCGCCTTCAAGGGCGGCGCCATCACCGGCCTGCTGGTGGTCGGCCTGGGTCTGCTGGGCGTGGCCGGCTACTATGCCGTGCTTACCCTGATGCTGGGCGAAACCGCCGAGCAGGCGACGCACGCACTGGTCGGCCTGGCTTTCGGCGGTTCGCTGATCTCGATCTTCGCCCGTCTCGGCGGCGGCATCTTCACCAAGGGCGCTGACGTCGGCGCC
>JAUPLV010000269.1 GCA_030836725.1 Pseudomonadota bacterium
CACCTTCAAACTCAAACAGCCAGTAGGTGAGGAGATCCCCGGATCGAACCTCACGCGCAGTCGAAAATAGAATCGACCAGGGGTCATCACCCGCCTTCCATCTACCTCGAAGGTAAGCGTCCAGCCGATCCACATTGCTGAGCGAGGGACTGGGCAGATAGTGTCCACGCATTTTGAGGTGGACACATGGACACAAGGGAGGCGAAGCCGGCGGCGCGGCGGACACGCCGGACGCACACGGCGGAGTTCAAGGCGCAAGTGATCGAAGCCTGCCTGCAACCCGGCGTATCGGTGGCCGGCGTGGCATTGGCGAATGGTCTCAACGCGAACTACCTGCGGCGCTGGATCAAGGAGCATCGCGAGCAAACCGCGAGAAGCACGGGTAAGGGCGGGGTGGTCGTATCGCGCCACGTGAAGCCGACGGCGCTGGTTCCGGTGACGATAGAGACCCCGGTCACCCGGGAGACCGGTGAAATCCGGATTGACCTTCGTCGCGGCACGACGGTCGTGCAGATGGCCTGGCCCGCAACGCACGCCGCACTGCTCGGTGGCGTACTGAAAGACCTGCTGCGATGATCCGCCCCGAGCAAGTCTGGCTGGCCGTCGAGCCGGTCGATATGCGCGGCGGCATCGACCGTCTGTCGCAACGAATCCAGAATCTTCTGGGGAACTCCCCCTGCGACGGCAGCGCCTACGCCTTTCGCAATCGCCGCTCGACGCGGCTGAAGCTCTTGATCTGGGACGGCACCGGCGTATGGCTCTGCCATCGACGATTGCATCGCGGGCACTTCGTCTGGCCGACCGCTGAAACGAGTACCGTGAGCCTGTCGGCGCGGCAATGGGACTGGTTGATCACCGGCGTCGAATGGCAGCGGCTCGATGCCCCGGCACCGATGCATTGGCGCGTGTAATGAGAGAGTCATGCAAACTCTGTGCTCAGAATCATGATTGGAACGACATAACAAAACGACTGGGAACGACCTGTTCATGGGGCTGCGCGCGAAGCGGGCGGATAGAATTACGGCATGGATTTGCGCGCCGAACTGACCCGACTGAACGCCGCCCCGGAACTCCCGGAATGGGTCGTCGGCACCGTGCAGAAACTCATCGATCAGGCACAAACCGACGCTGCCAACACCCTGCGGCTGCGTGACGAACAAATCACCCGCCGCGACACCGAGCTGCACAGCGCTCAGACCAAGATTCAGGCGCTCACCCTCGAACTGGCGCACCTGCGCCGGATGCGCTTTGGCGCCAGCAGTGAAGCCCTCTCCGCCGAAACACGCGACCTGTTCCAGGAAACCCTGGCCAGCGATGTTGCCGCAGCCGAAATCGAACTGGCGAAGCAGGCCGATGCGGCGGCGTCTGATCCGCAGGCGCCCCGCCTACCCCGGGCGCGTGCCGGCCGCCAGCCGCTGCCGGATCACCTGCCGCGCATCGAACACCGGCACGAACCGGACTCCTGCACCTGCGGCCAGTGCGGTAAAGACCTCGTTCTGATCGGCGAAGACATCAGCGAACAACTCGATGTCGAGCCGGCGCGCTTCTTCGTGCATCGCCACATCCGCCCGCAGTACGCCTGCCGTGCCTGCGAAACGGTCATGGCGGCGCCGATCCCGCCGGCCGTTATCGACGGCGGCATGGCGGCGGCCGGCTTGCTGGCCTGGGTCGTGATCGGCAAGTACCTGGATCACTTGCCCTTGTACCGACTGGAACAGATCGCGGCACGGGACCGTGTCATGCTGTCCCGCTCGACGATGGCGGAATGGGTGGGGCGCATCGGCGTGTCCCTGCAACCGCTGGCGGAGCGCCTGGCCGAGTTGCTGCTGGAACGCAGCGTGCTGCATGCCGACGAGACGCCGGTGGCACAACTGGACCCCGGCAACGGCAAGACCAAGCGGGCGTATCTGTGGGCTTACCGCAGCAATGTGCTGGAGACGGGGCCACCGATTGTGGTGTTCGATTACCAGACGAGTCGATCGGGGGCGCATGCGCGGAACTTCCTGTCGGAATGGCGAGGCCATCTCATGGTCGATGACTTCGGTGGCTACAAGGCCCTGTTCACCCAGGGAGTGACGGAGCTGGGTTGCCTGGCGCATGCGCGGCGGAAGTTCTTCGATCTGAACGCGGCGCAGGCGAATCCGATTGCCCAGGAGGCGCTCGCCCGGATTGCAGCCTTGTATGCGATCGAGGCCCAAGGCCGGGACATGACGGTAGAGCAACGCACGGCACTTCGTCAGGAACAGGTGCAGCCGCAACTTCAAGCGCTGCATGACTGGCTGCTCAAGACTCGCGTCAATGTGGCCAATGGCGGCGGCACCGCCAAGGCGATCGATTACAGTCTGAAGCGCTGGGTGGCCTTCAGCCGCTATGCCACGGACGGGCGGTTGCCCATCGACAACAATCCGGTGGAGAACACGATTCGGCCGATCGCCATCGGCAAGAAGAATTGGCTCTTCGCTGGTTCGGAGCGTGCCGGAAAACGCGCGGCGGCGATTCAGAGTTTGCTGGCGACCGCGAAACTCAATGGGCTTGATCCGGCAGCGTGGTTGCGTGACACGCTGGAGAAACTGCCGACCTGCCGCAACAGCGAGATCGATTCGCTGTTGCCGCTCAGCACGGAAGCGCTACAACAGACCACAGCGTCAGAGTAGGTGGGTGGGCTGGACGCTTACGGT
>JAUPLV010000022.1 GCA_030836725.1 Pseudomonadota bacterium
GCAGGGTCTTGCCGGTGCCGGCCTGGCCGAGCAGGGTGACGAAATCGATCTCGGGATCCATCAGCACGTTGAGCGCGAAGTTTTGTTCGCGGTTGCGCGCGGTGATGCCCCACACATTGTTCTTGGCGTGGGTGAAGTCGCGCACCGTGATGATTTCCGCCTGCTTGCCCTCGACTTTCAATACCTTGGCGTAGAGGGGGCTGGGGCCTTCCTGGTAGACGAATTCGTTCGGCAGCAGGTTCGCCACCAGCGGCCCCTTGATGCGGTAATGGGTGTGGCCGTTGGCCTGCCAGGATTCCATGCCCTTGCCGTGGGTGTCCCAGAAATCGGCAGGCAGTTCACGCACTCCCGCATACAGCAGGTCGGTGTCTTCCAGCACCTTGTCGTTGAAGTAGTCCTCGGCCGGCAGCCCCAGTGCGCGCGCCTTGATCCGCATGTTGATGTCTTTCGACACCAGGATCACCTGCCGCTTGGGGTGGTGGCGAGACAGGAACAGCACCACGCCAAGAATCTGGTTGTCGACCTTGCTGGTCGGCAGGCTCATCGGAATGTCGCCGGTGATCGCCTGGGTCTGCAAAAACAGCTTGCCGCTGGCGGCGTTGTGGCTATGCGGCGCGAGCGGCACGCCGTCCTCGATGCTGTCGAGGGTGCTGACGATTTCGTCGATGAAGCGGCTGGCCTGGCGGGCGTTGCGCGAGACCTCGGTCATGCCCTTCTTGTGCTGGTCGAGTTCTTCCAGCGTGGCGATCGGCACGTAGATGTCGTGCTCCTCGAAGCGGAACAGGCTGGTGGGGTCGTGCATCAGCACGTTGGTATCCAACACGAACAGCTTGGTCTGGGCAGCGGCTTTTCTTGGCATGGCGTGACGGCGCGGTGGTTGAGAATGCTTCATCCTACCTCAAGCGGATGTCACCTTGCCTATGGGAATAATCAAAGCGGACGGGGGCCAGCCGATGCGGTCTGGATGGTTGTTTTGTCAGTAGAATGTCAGGTTCCCTCGTTGTCCGGGCTGCCCTATGAGTCTTCGGCTGGTGTTGTCATGGCTTGCCTGGATGTGGGTCGCACCGCTGCATGCCCAGGTGGACGCGCACATTCTGCTGCAGGATTCGCCGCTGGCCGGGTTCCAGTACCACGCCGGCAAGGCGCTGTGGACGCGGATGCGGGTGGGCGATGCGCTCACCCTGATCCGGGAGCCGGACAACCCTTATGATCCCATGGCGGTGCGGGTGGAATGGCAGGGCCGCAAGATCGGTTATGTGCCGCGCCGCGAGAATGACGATGTGGCGCGCCTGCTCGATCGGGGGCGGATTTTGAGCGCCCGCATCGTCAGATTGTCGGAAGTGCGCGATCCGTGGTCGCGGGTGCGCTTCGAGATTCTGCTTCCGCTGCAGCCGGACTGAATGGAAACCCGGATGAAACGATGGGCCGTGTTCGCGCTGCTTGGCCGGATTGCGTCTGCTGGAAAACGCGCTGCCGGTGTCGGACGACCGCATCCGCGCGATTTGCCGCGTCGTCTTCCGCGGCAACCGGTAAAATCACGTTTATGAAATTGCTCGTTCTCGACACATCGACTGAATATTGCTCCGCTGCGCTATGGCTGGATGGCCGCATCCAGGCGCGCCGCGTGCTGGCCGGACAGCAGCACAGCAGCCTGCTGCTGCCGATGGTGGACGAACTGCTGCGTGAATCGGGCTTCAGCCTGCGTCAGCTCGACGGCATCGGCTATGGCGCCGGTCCCGGCTCGTTCACCGGGCTGCGCATCGCTTGCGCGGTGACGCAGGGGCTGGCGTTCGGCGCCGACCTGCCGGTGGTCGGCGTTTCGACGCTGGAGTCGATTGCCGAACAGTCAGGCGCGGGGAGCGTGCTGACCGTGCTCGATGCGCGCATGGCCGAGGTCTACTGGGCGGCGTATCGGCGCGAGGGCGCGGACTGGCGTGCGGTCAGCGAACCGCAGCTGGCGCTGCCCGAATCGGTGTCTGTTCCCGAAGGCGGCGAGTGGGTCGGCGCAGGCAATGGATTTGCCGCGCTTGGCGAGGTGCTGCGGCCGCGCCTGACAGCGCAGCTCGCGCGCATCGACGATGCCATCATGCCTGACGCAGCGGCGATGGCGCCGCTCGCCGCCAGGGCGTTCGAGCGCGGCGAGGGCATGGATGCCGCGCTCGCCGCGCCGATCTACCTGCGCGACAAGGTTGCGCTGACGGTGGACGAACGCCGTGCCAGGAAATCCGCATGAGCGCCCAGTTCGATATTCCGGTCTATGAGATCGCGCACCGCCTGCGGCCGATGTCCGAAGCCGATCTGCCGTGCATTCATCGGATCGAACTGGCGAGTTACGAGCATCCGTGGAGCCAGGGCAATTTTTCCGATTCGCTCGGCGCCGGCTACAGCATGTGGGTGCATGAGGCCGACGGCGAGGTGATCGGGTATTACGCGATGATGGCGGCGGCGGGCGAAGCGCATCTGCTCAACCTCACCATTGCGCCGCAGTGGCGGCGTCACGGCCTCGGGCGCGATCTGCTCGACCATTGCCTGGCGCGCGCCTGCGATCACCATGCGGAAAGCCTGTTTCTTGAAGTGCGAACCTCCAATGCCGCCGCCATCGCGCTGTACCACAGCTGTGGTTTCATCGATCTGGCGGTGCGGCGAGGTTACTACCCTGCACGCGACGGCCGCGAAGATGCGCTGATCATGAAGAAAGAACTGACGTGCTGACCCGCGACGATGTCTTCAGCGAACTCGGCATCGGACCGGTGTGGCGGCTGCGCGAGACGCCGGCTGCCCCTTGCTCTTCGCCGCTTCCGGACTGGGACCGGCTCGCCGATGCCGTCGCCCGCTGCACCGCCTGCAAGCTGCACGCCACCCGCACCCAGGGCGTGCTCGGCGTCGGCGACCATAACGCCGACTGGCTGGTCATCGGCGAAGCGCCGGGCGCCGACGAGGACGCGCAGGGCGAGCCCTTTGTCGGCCAGGCCGGCAAGCTGCTCGACGCCATGCTGGCCTCGATCGGCCTGAGCCGCGGCGACAACGTCTACATCACCAACGTGCTGAAATCGCGCCCGCCCGGCAACCGCAATCCCGAGCCGGACGAGGTGGCCGCCTGCCGGCCCTATCTGCTGGCGCAGATCGAACTCATCCGGCCGAAGCTCATTCTCGCGCTGGGGCGCTTCGCCGCGCAAAGCCTGCTCGATACCGACGAAGCCATCGCCCGCCTGCGCGGCCGCGTGCACCGCTTCCAGAACGTGCCGCTGGTCGTGACCTATCATCCCGCTTATCTGCTGCGCAACCTGCCCGACAAGGCGCGCGCATGGGAGGATTTGTGCCTGGCGCGGCGGACGATGCAGACGTTGTGAAAATCTTTTTTTATCCGCGAAGGACGCGAAGAAACGCGAAGAGAATGGAAAGAGCACCTGAAGGGTTTTCCTTCGCGTCCTTCGCGGATCGTTTTTTGTTTTTGGACCAATCGATCAATGAAACTCCTGCATTCCGCGCTGCGTTTCCGCGTCAATTATTTCTCCGACCTTGGCCGCCATCAGGTGGTGATCTGGATGCCGGGCGATACCCCGCCGGTCGATGCCCAGATGGATGTCGGGCTGAAGATCGAGCATGAGGTGCCGAACGAGGCGTTCCGCGGCGACATCGCGCCGCTGAAGCTGGGGCGTTTCTATCCGTCGCAGCTGCTGCGCGCCGATGATGCGCCCGGCCCGATGTTCCGCGTGATGAAGCTCAACGCATCCAGCTTTGTCGCCAACTTCAGCCATCCGCTGCAGGGCCGCATTTTCAGCATCGACAGCGGCAAGGCCGATGTCTCGACCGAGCCGGTCGGCAAGGTCACGCAGCTGCTGGAGTGGAGCGGCATGGAAACGCAGCTGCAGACGCCGACCGACTTCGAGGGGCCGGATGCGTTTAGCCGCGAGGACGAATTCCCGGATACCGAGTTCTACGCGCTCGCCCGCAAGGTCACCCACGTCGACGCCGTGTGCGCGCGCCGCATCCAGGCGCTGTACCGCACCGTGCTGCCGGAAAACGCGCGGGTGCTTGACCTGATGGCCGGATGGCGCTCGCATTTGCCCGACACGGTGCAATCCGCGGTGGGTCTCGGCCTGAACGCCGAGGAACTGGCCGACAACCCGCAGCTTGCCGAGCGCATCGTGCATGACCTCAATGCCGACCCGAAACTGCCGTTTGAAGACGCCAGTTTCGATGCTGTGGTGTGCACGGTGTCGTTCGAATACCTGACCCAGCCGCACAAGATTGTCGCCGAAGCCAAACGGGTGCTGAAGCCGGGCGGCATGTTCGTGGTGACGCTGTCGCACCGCTATTTCCCGCCCAAGGTGATCAAGCTGTGGACGCAGCTGCACCCGATGGAGCGGATGGCCTGGGTCGGCATGCTGATCAAGCAGGCCGGTTTCAAAAAGGTCGAGACCTATGTCGAGCGCGGCCTCAAGCGCCCGAAGGACGACCGCTATGCCGACACGCTCGCCGAATCCGACCCGTTGTTTGCCACCTGGGGCGTGGCGTAAACTAGGCTCAAGCAACAACCACAGGAGGCTGACATGTTCAATTGGCTCAATACGTTCAAATGGGTAAGCGCGACGTTCCTGGCGTTGACCCTTTCCGGCTGCGGCTACAACACGCTGCAGACCACCGACGAGGATATCAAGGCTACCTGGGGCGAGGTGCTGAACCAGTATCAGCGCCGCGCCGACCTGGTGCCGAACCTGGTCAACGTGGTGAAGGGTTATGCAGCGCACGAGCAGGAGGTGTTCATCTCGGTGACCGAGGCGCGTGCCCGCGTCGGCGCGATCCAGGCGACGCCCGAACTCATTAACGATGAGGCTGCGTTCCAGAAATTCATCGCCGCGCAAGGCGAGCTCACCGGCGCGATTTCCCGTTTGTTGCTGGTCGCCGAGAACTATCCGCAGCTGAAAGCCGACGGCCTGTTCCGCGACCTGCAGGCGCAGATCGAAGGCACCGAAAACCGCATCGCCGTCGCGCGCAACCGCTACATCGCCGCAGTGAAAACCTACAACGTCACGGTGCGTTCCTTCCCGTCCAATCTCACCGCGATGGCGTTCGGCTTCAAGACCAAGCCGGGCTTCACGGTGGAAGACGAGAAGGCCATCGCCGTGCCGCCCAAGGTCGATTTCGGCGCGCCGGCCGCGCCCGCGGGCGGAAGCTGATCTCCGGATGATCCGGCTGGCCCGGACGCGTGTCGCGTTCGGTTTCCTTCTGCTGCTGTGTGCGCTGTCCGCCTGGGCCCAGGTGGAGGTGCCCGAACTGTCTCGCCGGGTCACCGACCTGACGGCCGCGCTCGGCGCCGAGCAAGTGTCCGCGCTGGAAAACCAGCTTGCCGATTTCGAAGCCCGGAAGGGCAGTCAGATCGCCGTCCTGATCGTCCCCACCACCCAGCCCGAAGACATCGCACAGTACGGCCTCCGCGTCGCCGAAAAATGGAAGATCGGCCGCGAGAAAATCGACGACGGCGTGATCCTGATCGTCGCCACGGATGACCGCACCTTGCGGCTGGAGGTGGGTTACGGGCTGGAGGGCGCGATTCCCGACGCCATCGCCAAGCGGGTGATCGCCGAAACCATCACCCCGTACTTCAAGGCGGGCGATTTCCACGGCGGCATCGACGCGGGCGTACAGCAGCTGATGCGGCTGATCGAGGGCGAGTCGTTGCCGCCGCCCGGCTCGGCGGGCGCGGGCGGAAACGACGGCCCCTTCGTCATGCTCATCGTCGGCGGCATCGTCGTCGGCTGGGTGCTTTCCATGATGATGAGCCGCCCGGCCGCGGGCGGCATCGCCGCGCTCGGCAGCGGGGCGGTGGGGACGATGCTGCTGGGCATGACGCCCATGCTGTTCTTCATTGTCGTGTTCGTGTTTGCCGGCGTGGCATCGGGATTCAGACACGGCGGCGGCTGGACCAGCGGTGGCGGCGGCGGGGGCGGCGGCTCCTGGAGCGGTGGCGGGGGTGGTTTCGGCGGCGGAGGCGCGTCAGGCTCATGGTGAATTTCAAACGCTGGCTCAGGCATCTGTTCATGCCGCCGTGGGCGTGGCGGCGCGCGTTTCCGCAGGCCACGCTCGACGCCATCGAGGCCGCGATCCGGGCGGGCGAAACCGCTCACGGCGGCGAAATCCGTTTCGCCATCGAGAACAGCCTGCCCGGCGCCCTGGCCTGGCGCGGCATGAGCGGGCGCGAACGCGCGATCGAGATGTTTTCCAACCTGCGCGTGTGGGATACCGAGCGCAACAGCGGCGTGCTGATTTATCTGCTGCTGGCCGACCGCGACATCGAGATCGTCGCCGACCGAGGCATCGCCGCGCGGGTGGACGCCACCGCCTGGGAGGCGGCGGCGCAGGCGATGGAGGCCGCATTCCGAGAGGGCGAATTCGAGCGCGGTGCGTTGGCCGGGATCGAGCGGATCAGCGGGATGCTGGCGGCATATTTCCCGCCATCCGGGCATAATCCGGATGAACTGGCGAATCGTCCGGTTATTGTGTGAGGAGACAAGATGCAGGCTTATGCGGTGTGGTGGATTCTGGCGGCGGTGCTGGTGGGTGTGGAACTTACCAGCGGCACCTTCTATCTGCTGGTGTATGGACTGGCGGCGTTGGCGGCGGGCGTGGCTGCCTGGCTCGGCGCCGGTTTGATTATGCAATTGTTGACGGCGGCTGTGATCGCCGTGCTGGGCACCCTGGCTTTGCGTCACTGGAAACGGACGACCGCGCATCCTGAATCCACCGTACAGGACATGGATATCGGCCAGACTGTGCAGGTCGAGTTCTGGCAGGATGGCCGCGGCCAGGTCAAATACCGCGGCGCGCTGTGGGATGCCGAGGCCGAAATGGCCGGGGTGGATAACGCTCGGCCGCTGGTGATTCGGGCCGTCAAGGGCAACACACTGGTTCTTGGCAATTAAATAATCAATCAGGGAGAAAACAAATGGATGTCGTCGCACTCGTCATACTTATCGTCATTGCCATCGTCGTCGCCAAGGGCGTGCGCGTGGTGCCGCAGCAGAACGCCTGGGTGGTCGAACGCCTCGGCAAGTTCCACGCGGTGCTCGCTCCCGGACTTAACCTCGTCATTCCCTTTATCGACAGGGTCGCCTACAAGCATTCGCTGAAGGAAATCCCGCTCGATGTGCCGAGCCAGGTCTGCATCACCCGCGACAACACCCAGCTGGCGGTCGACGGCATCCTGTACTTCCAGGTCACCGACCCCAAGATGGCGTCCTACGGCGCCAGCAACTACATCGATGCGATCTCGCAGCTGGCGCAGACCACGCTGCGCTCGCTGATCGGCCGCATGGAAATGGACCGCACCTTCGAGGAACGCGACGATATCAACCGCGGCGTGGTGCTGGCGCTGAACGAGGCCTCGACCAACTGGGGCGTCAAGGTGCTGCGCTATGAAATCAAGGATCTGACCCCGCCGAAGGAAATCCTCCACGCCATGCAGCGGCAGATCACCGCCGAGCGGGAGAAGCGCGCGCTGATTGCCTCATCCGAAGGCCGCATGCAGGAGCAGATCAACATCGCCACCGGCGCGCGCAATGCCGCGATTCAGGAATCCGAAGGCGAGATGCAGGCGGCGATCAACGTCGCGCAGGGCGAGGCCGAAGCGATCAAGGCCATTGCCGCCGCCAACGCCGAAGCCATCGCCCGCGTCGCGCGCGCGGTCGAACTGCCCGGCGGCATGCAGGCGGTGAATTTGAAGGTGGCGGAAAAGTACGTCGAAGCCTTCGCTGGAATCGCCAAAACCGGCAATACCCTGATCGTGCCCTCGAACATGGCGGACATCAGCTCGCTGATTGCCGGAGCGATGAGCGTGGTGAAGTCGCAGAACGCCGGGAATTAACGCGGGCGATCAATGCACGACATCATGGCGATGCCGTAGCCAGATCACGGTCATCACGCTGCTGATGAACAGGCCGAACGCCCAGATGATGGTGTGGATGTGCCAGTCGGCGCGCACCATCAGGGCGTAGCCGCCGGTCAGCAGCAGGATGCTGATGTTCTCGTTGAAGTTCTGCTGGGCGATGGAGTGCCCGGCGCCCATCAGCAGGTGACCGCGATGCTGCAGCAGGGCGTTCATCGGCACCACGAAATAACCCGCCAGCACACCCGCCAGCACCAGCAATAACACGGCGGGGATTAGGCTTTCCACCCAGATCAGCGCAATCGGCACAAAGCCGAGGATGATGCCGGCGGGCAGGACGCTGACGGCGCGTTGCAGACTGACGAATTTTCCGGCCAGAACGGAACCGATGGCGATGCCGAACGCGGTGGCGGCGGTGAGCTGGGTGGCCTGGTCGAGCCCGTATTTCAGGTTGAGCGCGGCCCAGGCGATGATGAGCAGGCGCAGGGTGGCGCCGACGCCCCAGAACAGGGTGGTGACGGCGAGCGAGACCTGCCCGAGCGGGTCCCGCCACAACAGGATGAAGCTGTGCCAGAAGTCGTGCAGGATGAACAGGGGCGACCTGCTGGCGGGTTTGTGATCGATCGGCAGGCGCGGGATGAACAGGTTGACGATGGCGGCGCCGAAATACAGCCCGGTGATGGCGGCGATGGCGAATTTCGGCGCGATCAGACGATTGTCCAGGCCGATGCCGACCAGAATGCCTTCGGCCAATTGCGGGTTGATGAGGGCGCCGCCGATGATGGCGCCAAGCACGATGGCGGCAACGGTGGTGCCTTCCATCCAGCTATTGGCGACGATGAGTTTCTCGGGGGGCAGGAGCTCGGTGAGGATGCCGTATTTGGCCGGCGAATACATGGCCGCGCCGATGCCGACGATGGCGTAGGCCAGCAGCGGGTGCAGGCCGGCAAGCATGATCAGGCAGCCGGTGAACTTGACCGTGTTGGCGATCAGCATGACGCGGCCTTTGGGCAGCGCGTCGGCAAACGGTCCCGCCAGCGGCGCCAGCACGATGTAGGCAACGACGAAAACCGTCTGCAGCAGCGGCGAGAACCATTCCGGCGCCGAGAAGTGCAGCAGCAGGCCGATGGCGGCGAAGAGCAGGGCATTGTCGGCCAGCGCGGAGAGGAATTGCGCCAGCAGGATGGTGTAAAACGCGCGGTTCACGGGGTGGCCGGATCAGGTGCGGCGGAGCGGAGCATCGGGCTGGCGTCCGGGTGCCGATGAAAGATCAGAAAAAACAGGGAGTTTGTTATTGGATTGTTTCAACACGGGCGGGTTTGTGGTTGAATAAAAATCTTTTCTGACCATGGGGCGGGGATTTATGGCCGACCGAAGACTTCAAGTATTCTACACCGTCGCCAAGCAGCTCAGCTTCACCAAAGCCGCGGATGTTCTTTATATGACCCAGCCCGCGGTGACCTTTCAGGTCAAGCAGCTGGAAGAGCATTTCAACACCCGCCTGTTCGAGCGCAGTCACGGCAAGATTTCGATGACGCCCGTTGGCGACCTGGTGCTGGGCTACGCGGAGCGCATTCTGGACCTGACCGCCGAGATGGAGGCGCGCGTAGGCGAACTGACCGGGCAGGTGACCGGCCCGCTGATGATCGGCGCCTCCACCACCATTGCCGAATACCTGCTGCCGCGCATTCTTGGTGAATTCAAGGAACGCTTCCCGCAGGTGCAGGCGCAGCTTACCGTCGCCAATTCGGAAACCGTGGCGCTGAAGGTGGCGGATCATTCGCTCGACGTCGGCCTGATCGAAGCGCCTTCGCACAATCCCAAACTGACCACGCTGGCATGCTGCGACGACGAACTGGTGATGATCTGTTCGCCCAATCATGCGCTGGCTTCGCGCGCGAGCGTGAATGCGCTTGATATCGCCGTTCTGCCCTACGTGTCGCGCGAACACGGCTCGGGCACGCGCGAGGTTGTCGACGATTTTTTCAAGGGCAACGGCGTCAACCCCGACGACCTGCACATCGAAATGGAGCTCGGCAGCCGCGAGGCGATCAAGGGCGCGGTCGAGGCCAATCTCGGCGTGGCCGTCATGTCGGCCTCCACTGTCACCAAGGAAATCCAGCTCGGCACGCTGGTCGCGGTGCCGCTGAATCCCCGGCTGACACGCCAGCTGTCCATGGTTTACGCGCCGGAAAAATTCCGCAGCAAGCTGCTCGATGCCTTCATCGCCTTTGTCGAAAACAAGTTTCAGCAGTGCAATATAAATCTCATTTCGCAGAAACGTCCGATCAAGGGGCGCGGCCACTGATGCGCGACAGCAAGCGTCTGGCGTCGCTATTCAGGGCGCTGTCGGAGGCGAGGCAGCAGGCCTTGATGGAATTCGCCGAGTTTCTGGCGGAAAAGGAAGGCGCCGATATCGCCGCGGCCCCGCCCAGCGAGCCGTTGCCGATTCCGCGCCCGGAGCGTGAAAACGTGGTCAAGGCGATTCAGCGCCTGATGCAGACCTATCCGATGCTGGAGCGCAAGCAAATTTTCCATGAGGCTTCCGCGCAGATGACCCGCCACCTGATTCACGGCGTCGCGGCGGCGGAGGCGATCGATGAACTGGAGCGGATTTTTGCGCGCCAGTACCAGCAGCACCTCGACGCGCTCAACAAGGACCCGCTTCCTTCCTGAAACGGCGGCGGTTCAACCTAGAAACCGCAGTTGGACGCGTCCGATGGTGCGTCTGGGCACGTGTCTGCCGCGAAGCGACGACGCCGCAGGCCGGGGCCTGCAAGGAGGAGCGACAAAGGCAGGCGCGCGACCAGGCGTGCCAGCGGGTGCGTAGTGGTGTCACCCAAAAGGTGAACGTGGACGAAGGCAGAAAACACAGTATTCACGCGGCTCCCATTGAGGTGATGAGCGGTCAACTGCGGTTTTTAGGTTCAATCGGGCAGGGCGTTGCCGCACTGCCAGCAACTGAGAAAATTCCCAGGGTTCGATTCGCCGCATTGCGGGCAGCGTTTTTCCGCTTTCGGAAGCGCATTCAGCAAGCCGGCCAATACCTCGCGCGCCCAGGTTTCCTGCGTGTCGTCATCCACCCACACTTCGGGCTGCGCCTGCATGAATGGCAACTCTCCCAGCGCACCGGCTGCATTGGCGTTGAGGATGCGGCTGTCGATGCCGAGGCTGGACAGCGCATCGGCGGCCAGTTGGGCATCGAGCAGGGTGGGGGCGAAGTGAACCCGCTTCATCGGCGGCGGGCTGAGACTTTCAGGTCTTGCGGCGGACGCGTACGACCAGTTCGATGCCTTCGATCACCATGCCTTCCGGCAACGGCGGCAGGCCGGAAACCTGCATGTGCTCATCGCTGATGTCGGAAAGCTTGCCGGTGTCGACGTCATATAGATGGTGGTGCGGGTGGGTGTTGGGGTCGAAGAATATCTTGGTCGGATCGGCAATGATTTCGCGCACCATGC
This sequence comes from Pseudomonadota bacterium, assembly GCA_030836725.1. Classification (GTDB taxonomy): domain Bacteria; phylum Pseudomonadota; class Gammaproteobacteria; order Burkholderiales; family Thiobacillaceae; genus Thiobacillus. The sequence continues at coordinate 11,347 of JAUPLV010000022.1, forward strand.
CCTTCTCCAGAAATAACTTGAGTGTGTTATAGACCGTGGCCTTGGAGGTTTCGGAATAGCGCGTGTTGACGACCGCCATCACCTGATCGGCGGAAAGGTGTTCCTGCAGCGAAAACAGCGCGTGCGCGATCTCGATCCGCTGATGGGTCGGAGTGATGTGATGGCTGCGCAAAAGCTCCGCCATGTTGTCGCGTGTGTATTCCATAATTATCATCATAATCAGCAATCTGGACTTTGTCTAATATCCAAAATACTTATGGATGGCCGTCATTCGACATGCGCAAGCCGGGCATGGCGAAGCGCCAAAAAACGGTACAATCCGGTTCGGACTTTTTGGCTAAACTTTTCGAAGCAGAATCCTGTGGTTACGCTCACCCGACTCGACAGCACGCAGCCTGATTTCCAGGCGCGCCTCACCCGCCTGTTGCAATTCGACGACGCCGCCGATGCCGCCATCGAGCAGACGGTCGCCGCGATCCTGCACGACGTGAAAACACGGGGCGATGCAGCGGTGCTCGAATACACCGAGCGTTTCGACCGGCTGCCGGCAGCCTCTCTGGCCAGCCTGGAACTGAAAGCCGATCAGTTGCACGCGGCGCTTGAGCACCTGCCCGCCGATACCCGGCAGGCTCTGGAAGCCGCGGCGGATCGCGTGCGCCGCTATCACGAGAAACAGGTGCAGGGTTCGTGGACCTACACCGAGGACGACGGCACCGTGCTGGGGCAGAAGGTCACCCCGCTCGACCGCGTCGGATTGTATGTGCCGGGCGGCAAGGCAGCGTATCCCTCGTCGGTGTTGATGAACGCTATCCCGGCCAAGGTCGCCGGCGTCGGCGAACTCATCATGGTGGTGCCCACGCCCGGCGGCGAGCAAAACCAGCTGGTGCTGGCCGCTGCCGCGATTGCCGGGGTTGACCGCGTGTTCACCATCGGCGGCGCCCAGGCGGTGGCGGCGCTCGCATATGGAACGGCGACCGTGCCGCAGGTCGACAAGATCGTCGGTCCCGGCAACGCCTATGTGGCGGCGGCCAAGCGCCGCGTGTTCGGCACCGTGGGCATCGACATGATCGCCGGCCCGTCGGAAATCCTGGTGATCGCCGACGGCAACACGCCGCCGGAATGGGTGGCGATGGATCTGTTTTCCCAGGCCGAGCACGACGAGATGGCGCAGTCGATTCTGCTGTCGCCCGACGCGGCCTATCTGGATGCCGTCGCCGCCGCGATCGACAAGCTGATCGAAGAGATGCCGCGCAGCGAAGTGATCCGCACTTCGCTGACCAACCGCGGCGCACTGATCAAGACGCGCGACCTCGACGATGCGGCGGCGATTTCGAACATCATCGCCCCGGAACACCTGGAACTGTCGGTGGCCGATCCCGACGCGCTGTTGCCTAAGCTGCGCCACGCTGGCGCGATTTTCATGGGCAAGCACACCTGCGAGTCGCTGGGCGACTACTGCGCCGGACCTAACCATGTGCTGCCGACCTCGCGCACCGCGCGCTTCTCGTCGCCGCTGGGGGTGTACGACTTCCAGAAGCGCAGCAGCCTGATCAACGTATCGCAGGCCGGCGCGCAGACGCTGGGGCGGATCGCCGCCACGCTGGCCTACGGCGAAGGCCTGCAGGCGCACGCGCGTTCCGCCGAGTATCGCTTGACCCATAAATGAACCGGCTATTCCAATGAGCCGCTATTGGAGCGCCGTGGTGCACGGCCTGACGCCCTATGTTCCGGGCGAGCAGCCGAAGCTGGCCAATCTGGTCAAGCTCAACACCAACGAGAATCCCTACGGGCCGAGCCCGAAGGTACTCGACGCCGTGCGCGCCGAGGCCGCCGACACGCTGCGCCTGTATCCCGATCCCGGCTCGGACCGGCTGCGCGCGGGCATCGCCGCGTATCACGGTGTGACGGCCGATCAGGTGTTCGTCGGCAATGGCTCCGACGAGGTGCTGGCGCATGCCTTCATGGCGCTGCTGAAGCACGACCGGCCCATTCTGTTCCCCGATATCAGCTACAGTTTTTATCCGGTGTATTGCGGGCTGTATGAAATTGCCCACCGCACGATTCCGCTGACGGAAGCGTTCGAGATCCGGGTCGACGATTACCTGACGCCCAACGGCGGAATAATTTTCCCCAATCCCAACGCGCCCACCGGCCGGCTGCTGGCGTTGAACGAAATCGAGCGCCTGCTTGCCGGCAATCCCGACTCGGCGGTGGTGATCGACGAGGCCTATATTGATTTCGGCGGCGAGACGGCGGTGGGCCTGGTTGCGCGTTATCCGCAACTGCTGGTCGTTCGTACCCTGTCGAAGTCGCACGCGCTGGCCGGCCTGCGCGTCGGCTACGCCATCGCTCAGCCGCACCTGATCGAGGCGCTCAACCGGGTGAAGGACAGTTTCAATTCCTATCCGCTCGACCGTTTTGCCCAGGCCGGCGCGCTGGCTTCGATGGAAGATCATGCCTATTTCGAGGGCCTCTGCGCGAAGGTGGTGGCGACCCGCACCCAGCTGGCGGCGGAAATGGAAAAATTCGGCTTCGAGGTGCTGCCTTCCGGCGCCAATTTCATCTTCGCCCGACATCCGGCGCATGACGGCGCGGTACTGGCCGCCGCGCTACGCGAGCGCAGCATTATCGTGCGGCATTTCAAGAATCCGGCCCGGATTGCGCCGTTCCTGCGCATCACCGTCGGAACGGACGAACAATGCGCAGCGCTGCTGTCCGCGTTGAAAGCGATTGTTGCCTGCTAGAATCCACCTAAAGCTTTTTTCCCCGACGCCATGCGCACCGCCCAAGTTACCCGCAACACCCTTGAGACCCGGATCACGGTCAGCCTCGATCTCGACGGCGCCGGCATTTCCAGGCTTGCCACCGGTGTCCCGTTTCTCGATCACATGCTCGACCAGATCGCGCGTCACGGCCTGATCGACCTGGACATCCAGGCCGAGGGCGATCTGCACATCGACGCGCACCATACGGTGGAGGACACCGGGATCACGCTGGGCCAGGCCTTCGCGCAGGCGCTCGGCGACAAGAAGGGCATCCGCCGCTATGGCCACGCCTACGTGCCGCTCGACGAGGCCTTGTCGCGCGTGGTGATCGACCTGTCCGGACGCCCTGGTCTCGAATACCACGTCGACTACACCCGCGCGCGCATCGGCGAGTTCGACGTCGACCTGTTCCTCGAATTCTTCCGCGGCTTCGTCAACCATGCCGGGGTGACGCTGCACATCGATAACCTGCGCGGCATCAACGCGCACCACCAGGCCGAGACGATCTTCAAGGCCTTCGGCCGCGCGCTGCGCATGGCGGTGGAAGCCGACGCACGCATGGGCGATGCGCTGCCCTCGACCAAAGGTGCGCTGTGAGCGCGCCTCAATTTAAACATGGCTGCGCTGTGAGCGCGCCTCAATTTAAACATGGCTGCGCTGTGAGCGTATCGCAGCTCAAGGGAGCTGCGCTATGAAGGCGGACATCGCCGTCATCGACTACGGCATGGGCAACCTGCGTTCGGTGTCCAAGGCCATCGAGCACGTCGCGCCGTCGGCCAGCGTAGTGGTCACCTCCGACCCGGCGGTCATCGCCGAGGCGGGCCGCGTGGTGTTTCCGGGGCAGGGCGCGGCGCCAGACTGCATGCGCGAAATCGATGCGCGCGGCCTGCGCCAGGTGATCATCGACGCCGCCTGCAGCAAGCCTTTCCTTGGCATCTGCATGGGGATGCAGGTGTTGTTCGAGCACAGCGAGGAAGGCGATACGCCCTGTCTTGGCCTATTGTCCGGCACGGTGCAGCGTTTTCCGCACGAGGCGATGCACGACAACCAGGGCAGCAAGCTCAAGGTACCGCACATGGGCTGGAACAACGTCCACCAGGCGTTGCCGCACCCGCTGTGGGCGGGGATCGAGGAGGGCGCGCGCTTCTATTTCGTGCACAGCTATTTCGTGCAGCCGGCTTCGCCCGAGGTGATTGCCGGGTTCTCGAATTACCCCTTCCCGTTCACCTGCGCGGTGGCGACGGGGAACATCTTCGCGGTCCAGTTTCATCCGGAAAAAAGCCAGAACGATGGTTTGACCTTGCTGGGCAATTTTGTAACCTGGAATCCGGGCGAAAGCGACACCGCCTGCGATATGTCCGGCGCTGCCTGCGCCTAATTTCTTACCTGTTCGACCCAGCTGACCCGCCATGCTAATTATTCCTGCGATCGACCTTAAAGACGGCCACTGCGTGCGCCTGGAACAAGGTGAAATGGACCGTGCCACCGTGTTTTCCGAGGACCCGGCAGCCACTGCCCGCCACTGGAAGGAACTGGGCGCGCGCCGCCTGCATCTGGTCGATCTCAACGGCGCCTTTGCCGGCAAGCCGGTCAACGACGTGGCGATCCGCTCGATCGTCGACGCGGTTGGCGACGAGATGCCGGTGCAGCTGGGCGGCGGCATCCGCGACCTGGCCACCATCGAACGCTATCTCGACGACGGCGTGCGCTACGTCATCATCGGCACCGCCGCGGTGAAGAATCCCGGCTTCCTGCACGAGGCCTGCGACGCCTTTCCCGGCCACGTGATGGTCGGGCTCGACGCCAAGGACGGCAAGATCGCGGTCGAAGGCTGGTCCAAGATCACCGGCCACGACGTCATCGACCTGGCCAAGCGCTTCGAGGGCTACGGCGTCGAGGCTGTCATCTATACCGACATCGGCCGCGACGGCATGCTGACGGGCGTCAACATCGAGGCCACGCAGCGTCTGGCGCAGGCCTTGTCGATCCCGGTCATCGCCAGCGGCGGCGTCACCAATCTCGACGACGTCAGGGCGCTGTCCACCGTCGCCAAGGACGGCATCATCGGTGCGATCACCGGCCGCGCGATCTATCAGGGCACGCTCGACTTTGCCGAGGCGCAAAAGCTTGCCGACGAACTGGCGGGCGGCGTGTTCGGAGTCTGACCTGACAGGATAACCATGCTGGCAAAACGCATCATTCCCTGTCTGGACGTCACCAATGGCCGCGTGGTCAAGGGCGTCAATTTCGTCGAGCTGAAAGACGCCGGCGATCCGGTCGAGATCGCGCGGCGCTACAACGAGGCGGGCGCCGACGAGCTGACCTTTCTCGACATCACCGCGTCGTCCGACAATCGCGACCTGATCCTGCACATCATCGAGGCCGTCGCTTCCGAAGTGTTCATTCCGCTGACGGTCGGCGGCGGCGTGCGCGAGGTGGGCGACATTCAGCGCCTGCTCAACGCCGGCGCCGACAAGGTCAGCATCAACACTTCGGCGGTGATGAATCCCCGGCTGGTGCAGGATGCGGCTGATCGCTACGGCAGCCAGTGCATCGTCGTTGCCATCGACTCGAAGCGGGTGGGCGACCACTGGGAAGTCTTCACCCACGGCGGTCGCAAGGCCACCGGGCTCGACGCCATCGAGTGGGCGAAGAAAATGGAAAGCCTCGGCGCGGGCGAACTGCTGCTCACCTCGATGGACCGTGACGGCACCAAGAGCGGCTTCGATCTGGAGTTGACGCGTGCGATTTCAGACGCGGTCGACATCCCCATCATCGCCAGCGGCGGCGTCGGCACCCTGCAGCATCTGGTCGATGGCGTGAAAGAAGGCCGTGCCGATGCAGTGCTGGCAGCGAGCATTTTCCACTTCGGCGAATACGGCATCGACGAAGCCAAGCGCTACATGAAGCAGAACGGCATCGAGGTGCGGCTGTGAGCGAATGGCTCGACGCTGTCACCTGGGATGCGCAGGGCCTGGTGCCGGCGATCGCCCAGGACGCCGCCAGCGGCGAAATCCTCATGGTGGCGTGGATGAACCGCGAGGCGCTGGAGGAAACCGCGCGCACCGGCCGCGGCGTCTACTTTTCGCGCTCGCGCAACAAGCTTTGGCGCAAGGGCGAGGAATCCGGCCACGTACAGACCGTCAGCGAAATTCGTCTCGATTGCGACAACGACGTGGTGCTGCTGAAAATTGAACAGTTGGGCGGCATTGCCTGTCATACCGGGCGGCGCTCGTGCTTCTTCCAGAAACTCGAGAACGATCGCTGGGTGACGACCGCTCCGGTGATCAAGAACCCCGACGAGATCTACCGGAAATGAGCGACATCCTCGACCGCATCGCCGACACGCTGGAGGCGCGCAAGCAGGCATCGCCCGACAGTTCCTACGTTGCCAGGCTCTATTCGAAGGGCACCGACGCCATCCTGAAAAAGATCGGCGAGGAAGCAACCGAGACGGTGATGGCGGCGAAGGACGACCAGGCCGAAAAGATCATCTACGAAGTCGCCGATTTGTGGTTTCATACCCTGGTTCTGCTGGCGCACAAGGGACTGAAGCCTGCGGATGTGCTGAACGAACTGGCGCGCCGCGAGGGTCTGTCCGGGCTGGATGAAAAAGCGAATCGGCAAGGCGAATCGACATGAGCGACTGTCTTTTTTGCAAAATCGTCGCTGGCGAGATTCCGTGCGGCAAGGTCTACGAAGACGACGAGGTGCTGGCGTTTCACGACATCCACCCGTTCGCCCGGGTGCATTTCCTGATCATCCCGAAAGCGCATGTCGCTTCCCTGGCCGACTGCACCACCGGGCACGGGATGCTGCTGGGCAAGATGCTGTTATTGGCGCCGCGCCTGGCCAGGGAGCAGGGGCTCGATGCCGGCTTCAAGACGCTGATCAACACCGGGCGCGGCGGCGGTCAGGAAGTGTTTCACATTCATATTCACGTATTTGGCGGGGGCGACCCGGTCAAGCGCAGTTAAACCAAAAGGAGAAACATCATGGGTAGCTTTAGCATCTGGCATTGGCTGATCGTTCTGGTCGTTGTGCTGCTGATTTTCGGCACCAAGAAACTGCGCAACATCGGTAGCGATCTGGGCGGCGCGGTCAAGGGTTTCAAGGAAGGCATGAAGGAAGAGGCGCCGAAGATCGGCGACAACGCCGAGCAGGGCGGCCGTACCATCGACGTCGAAGTCAAGGACAAGCAGCACTCCTGAAAATACGGGACTGGCCGGGCGGGTCGATTCCGCCAGGCGCGGCCTACCTGACCCCTTATTGCAGGATCCTGAATGTTCGATATTGGTTTTTCTGAACTTATCGTTATCGGTGTGGTGGCGCTGATTGTCATTGGCCCTGAGCGACTGCCCAAGGTGGCGCGCACGGCCGGGCATCTGTACGGACGGATGCAGCGTTATGTCTCCACCGTGAAGACGGATATCAGCAACGAAATGCAACTGGAAGAAATGCGCCGTGCCGGGCAGGACTTCCGGGAGTCGGTCGAGACGGCGGCGCTGGGCATGAAGCGCGAGGCGACGGTGGTCGACGACTACCTGCGCGAAGAGGTGAGCAACGTCAACAAGGCGGTTGCCGCCATGCCGACGACCGATGGCGGACATCCCGCGACCGAGCCCGCGATGAAGCAGACCGAGTCCGAACCGTTGCCGCAGCAAAGCCTGCCGCTCGATCAGCCCGAGCAGAATGAACCCCTACCCATGCCTTCCGCCGTAGTCGAAACGGCTCGCGCCGAATCCGCCGGAAAGTCCGCATGAGCGATCAACAAGAAGACACCTTCATCTCGCATCTCATTGAAATGCGCGATCGCCTGCTGCGCGCGGTGATTGCCGTCGTGGTGCTGTTCGTGCTGCTGTTTCCGTGGGCGCAGGATCTGTACGCACTGCTCGCCAAACCCATGCTGGCGGCCCTGCCGCAAGGTGGGCAAATGATCGCCACCGAGGTCACCACGCCGTTCTTCGTGCCGATCAAGGTCACCATGATGGCCGCCTTCCTGCTGGCGCTGCCGTGGGTGTTTTACCAGGCCTGGGCCTTTGTCGCGCCGGGTCTTTACCAGCACGAAAAACGCCTGGGCGTACCGCTGGTGGTCGCCAGCGTACTGCTGTTTTTGCTGGGGATGTCGTTCGCCTATTTCCTGGTGTTTCCGGTGGTATTCGGTTTCATCGTCGGTGTGGCGCCGGAAGGCGTCGCGGTGATGACCGACATCGGCAAATACCTCGACTTCGTGATGACCCTGTTCCTCGCCTTCGGCATCACTTTCGAGGTCCCGGTCGCGGTGGTGCTGCTGGTCAAGATGGGTATGGTGTCGATTGCAAAACTGCGCGAAATCCGCCCCTACGTCATCGTCGGAGCGTTCGTCATCGGCGCCATCTTCACCCCGCCCGATGTGATTTCGCAGTTCATGCTCGCTGTCCCGATGTGGATTCTGTATGAGATCGGCATCATCGTTGCATCGATGATCACCAAGCCGAAGCCGGAGGCCGAGACGGATTACACGCCCATGTCCGAGGCCGACATGGATGCCGAGCTGGATCGCATCGATTCAAACCAGGTCAAGCCCGAATCGGCCGACCCCAAGTAATCCCGGATAGCCCGTTCCCTGTTTGGGGTGTGTAGGGTGCGCCGTGCGCACCGGTTCATGCTCCTCCATGGCGCACCCTTAATCATCGCGCTCTTGGCGCACCATCATCGTGTACCCGGCCGGGGGTGATGCACTCTGGCAGTGCGCAATGCGCCGCCATGCACCGATGTGGTGCTATCAACTCGCCGCGTAAAGCAATATATCTATATAAATCAAAGTATTTGGCAGCGGGAACGCTGCTTGCTTCTAAGCACCGGCAATCAACTGGGAGTCGGTGTATGGAAGCCTTGAAATCAGGCAGTGATGTGTTGTTCGTTTTGCTGGGCGGCATCATGGTGCTCGCCATGCATGCGGGGTTTGCCTTTCTCGAACTCGGCACGGTGCGCAAGAAGAACCAGGTCAATGCCCTGGTCAAGATCATCACCGATTTCTCGGTCTCCACCATTGCCTATTTTTTCATCGGCTACAGCGTCGCCTACGGCGTCAGCTTCTTTTCCAGCGCCGAAGTGCTGTCGGCCAAAAATGGCTACGATCTGGTCAAGTTCTTTTTCCTGCTGACCTTCGCGGCGGCCATTCCGGCAATCGTGTCCGGGGGCATTGCCGAGCGCGCTCGCTTCAATCCGCAACTGGCGGCCACGTTCGCCCTGGTGGGACTGGTCTACCCGTTTTACGAAGGCATCGTGTGGAACGGCAACTTCGGCATTCAGGACTGGCTGGCCGCGACTTTCGGCGCGCGCTTCCATGATTTTGCCGGATCGGTGGTGGTGCATGCGGTCGGCGGCTGGATCGCCTTGCCCGCGGTATTGCTGCTGGGCGCGCGACGCGGGCGCTACACCAAGGACGGCATGATCTCGGCGCATCCGCCGTCGAACATCCCGTTCCTGGCGCTCGGCGCATGGATTTTGACGGTGGGCTGGTTCGGCTTCAACGTGATGTCGGCGCAGCTGATCGAGGCGGTGTCGGGGCTGGTGGCGGTGAATTCGCTGATGGCGATGGTGGGCGGCACGCTGGCCGCGCTGGCGATCGGCCGCAACGACCCCGGCTTCATCCACAACGGACCGCTGGCGGGTCTGGTGGCCGTATGCGCCGGATCCGACCTGATGCACCCGCTCGG
>JAUPLV010000108.1 GCA_030836725.1 Pseudomonadota bacterium
TCCCGATCTGGAAAAGCAGTATCTCAAAACCCTGCAACTGCTTGAGCTGAACCCGCATCACCCGTCGCTGCGCCTGCATTCCCTGAGCGGCAAGCTGCACACCCTGCATTCGGTTTCGATCAATCTGTCTTACCGCATTACCCTGGAAATCCTGATTCAGGACGAACAGATCATTCCGGTGAATGTGGGCGATCACGACGCGGTGTATTGACCGGGCTTACACACAAGAGTGGCGTGAAATCAATTCGCAATCAAGGAAGACTCAACCGCCTTGCGCACAAATTTCAGGACACTCCCTCGCCGCAGCCGGTACTCGCAGCAGCCGGTATTTGAGGCAATGGGGTCTTTCCCATACTATCCGGGTTCCTGTACTCCGCTCCCGCCCTTTAGGTGTCCATGTTGGCTGGCCCCTCCACGCCGCTCGTCGTCGACCTCGACGGCACGCTGATCAAGACCGATTTGCTGTTCGAGACGGCAAACCGGTTTGTCACCCGTCACCCCTTTCAAGCCCCGCGCCTGGCTGCCTGGCTCGCTTCAGGCAAGAGCGTCCTGAAGACGCGGCTCGCCGAGGCGTGCGACATCGATGCGGCCGCATTGCCCTACAACGAAGCCCTGATTACCTGGCTGCGCGAGCAAAAAGCGCAGGGCCGGCGCCTCGTTCTCGCCACGGCCAGCCACCGCCGCCTGGCCGAAGCGGTGGCGCGGCATCTCGGTTTTTTCGACGATGTGCTGGCCACCGAAGGCGAGACCAACCTCAAATCCCGCCATAAGCGCGACCGGCTGGTGAGTCTCTTCGGCGAGCACGGCTTCGACTATGTCGGCAACGACGCCGCCGATCTGGCGGTATGGAAATCGGCCGACCGCGCCTACGTGGTCAGTTCTTCAGCGACGCTTGTCAAACGGGTGCGGGCGCTGGGCCGCGGCGTCGAAGTGTTCGACGACGGCCGTCCGCCGGTCGCAGCCTCCCTGTTCAAGGCGCTGCGCCTGCACCAGTGGATGAAGAACCTGCTCATCCTGGTGCCCCTGTTCGCCGCGCACCGCTACGGAGACGAGGCCAGCCTGCTGCAGGCGCTGCTGGCCTTTTTCGTTTTCGGCCTCACCGCGTCCAGCGTCTACCTGCTGAACGACCTGGTCGACGTCGCCGACGATCGCCATCACCCGCGAAAGCGCCGCCGCCCCTTCGCTTCCGGCGACCTCGGCCTGGTGCATGGCTGGCTGGCCTGGCCGGCGCTGGCCGTGCCGGCATTCGCAATCGCCGGGGCCTTCCTGCCGCCGGCCTTCCTGGCTTCGCTGGCGGCGTATTTCGTCCTGACGCTGACCTATTCCCTGCACCTCAAGCAGCTCGCCGTCGTCGACGTGCTGACCCTTGCCGGCCTCTACACCCTGCGCATCATTGCCGGTGCCGCCGCCATTGCCGTTCCGCTTTCCTTCTGGCTGCTGACCTTTTCCATGTTCGTCTTCCTGAGCCTGGCCTTCATCAAGCGGTTCAGCGAACTCAAGTCCGCGCGCGGGCAAGGCATGAGCGGACAGCTTCGCGGCCGGGGCTATTTCCCGGACGACATCGAAATGGTCTCCAGCCTCGGCGCCGGGGCGGGCTACATTGCCGTGCTGGTGCTGGCGCTCTATATCCAGGACAGCCACACCGCCGAGCTGTACCGGAATCCCCATCTGATCTGGCTTGCCTGCCCGCTGCTGTTGTACTGGATTTCGCGGGCATGGCTGATCACCCACCGCGGCCAGATGCACGACGATCCCATCGTGTTCGCGCTGAAAGACCGGGTGAGCTGGGTCGTCGGCGCCTGTTTCATCGCAGTCTTCGCGCTGGCGAAGGTGGCGGGGTGAAGCGTGCCGCGCGCATCGGCCTGCTCTATGCCGTCTTCGCCGCCCTCGCCATCCTTGCCAACCTGGGTTCGCAGGCGCTGGCCATCTGGCTGTATCGGGGCGCCTATGCGATCGAGATTTCCATCCTGGCCGGCACGGCCGTCGGCCTGCTGATCAAGTACATCCTCGACAAGCGCCATATCTTCGGCTTCAAGACCGACAGCGCGGCCCATGACGGCAGGCTTTTCATCCTCTACTCGCTGATGGGGGTCTTCACTACGCTGCTGTTCTGGGGGGTCGAATACGCCTTTCACTGGCTGTTCGGCACCGATGCCATGCGTTATCTCGGCGGCGCCATCGGCCTCATCCTGGGATACGTCATCAAATATCGCCTCGACAAGCGTTTCGTCTTTGTCGCCCGGGCGTCGGCGGGAACGGCGTGATGGAATTCCACGGCTGGGGGCGCTACCCGAGAATCGAGGCGGACGCGGCGTTTCCGCTCACCCCGAGCGAGTGCGCCGGCGTGGTCCAGCGCGCCGACAGCCTTATCGCGCGGGGCCTTGGCCGCAGCTATGGCGACAGCAGCCTGGCTTCGCACCTGCTCGATACCCACCGCCTCGACCATTTCCTCGCCTTCGATGAAAGCACGGGGGCACTCACCTGCGCCGCCGGCGCATCGCTCGACGAGATCCTGCGGCTGTGCGTGCCGCGCGGCTGGTTTCTCCCGGTGACGCCGGGCACGCGCTTCGTCACCCTGGGCGGCGCCATCGCCAGCGATGTCCACGGCAAGAACCATCACGTCGACGGCAGCTTCGGCGATCATGTCGCCGGCATGGAGTTGTTGCTGGGCAACGGCGAGCGCGTCGTCGCCTCGCGGACCGAAAACCCCGATCTGTTTCACGCGACCTGCGGCGGCATGGGGCTGACCGGCGTGATCCTCACGGCCACCCTTAGTCTCAGGCCGATCCGTTCCAGCGACATCATCGAGACCACGATCAAGGCGCCCGACCTGGACGCGATCCTCGCGGCGTTCGAGGAGAACGCCGCCGCCCCCTATTCGGTGGCCTGGATCGACTGCCTGGCGCGCGGCCGGCAGCTCGGGCGCTCGCTGCTGATGCTGGGCGAACATGCCGGGGACGGCCCGCTCACCGTCCAGGCCGCCGGTGCGCTGCCGGTCCCGTTCGACATGCCGGCCGGCCTGCTGAACCACGCGACAATCCGTACCTTCAACACGCTCTATTACGGCAAGGCGCTACATGCCCGGCACACCCGCCGCATCGCGTTCGAGCCCTTCTTTTACCCGCTCGACAAGCTCGCCCACTGGAACCGTCTCTACGGCAGGCCGGGATTCGTCCAGTACCAGTTCGTCCTGCCCGCGGACGCCGGCGCCGCCGGCCTGCGCGATGTGCTGGAGCGCATTGCCGCCTCCGGCCGGGGGTCCTTCCTCGCCGTGCTCAAGGTGTTCGGCAAAGGCAATGCCAATCTCCTGTCGTTTCCCCGCGGCGGCTTCACCCTGGCGCTCGACTTCAAGGCCGAGTCGGCCGCCTTTCAGTTGATGGACGAGCTCGACAAAATCGTGCTCGGCTACGGCGGCCGCCTCTATCTGGCCAAGGACGCCCGGATGAGCGAAGCCACGTTCAAGGCCGGGTATCCGCGCTGGCAGGAATTCGAAGAAGTGCGCGGTCGTTACCATGCCATCGGCAAATTCGCCTCGATCCAATCCAGACGCCTGGGACTGCAATGAAGAAAATCCTCATCATCGGCGCCACCTCCGCCATCGCCGAAGCCACCGCCAGACAGTGGGCCGGCGAGGGGCACCGCCTCTACCTCGTGGCAAGAAACGGGGAACGCCTGCAGGCGATGGCCGCCGACCTGAAGATTCGCGGCGCCGAATCGACCGGCGTGGGCGTGCTCGACCTCAACGACTTCGCGCGCCACGAGCAAGCCATCGACGACGCCATCGAAATGCTGGGCGGCATCGACATCGTGCTGATAGCCCATGGCACCCTGGGCGACCAGAAGGCCTGCGAGCTGGATTTCAATCTGACCCTGCGGGAACTCAACACCAACGCGATCAGCTTCATCTCGCTGCTGACCCATCTGGCCAATCGCTTCGAAGCCCAGGGGCACGGGACCATCGCCGTGATCAGTTCGGTGGCGGGCGACCGGGGCCGGCAGTCGAATTATGTGTACGGAACCGCCAAGGCCGCAGTGACGGTGTTCCTGCAGGGATTGCGGCAGCGGCTGCATAAGTCAGGCGTCCATGTGCTGACGCTGAAGCCGGGATTCGTCGATACGCACATGACGCGGGATTTCAAAAAAGGCGTGCTCTGGGTCAAACCGGAGGTCATCGCGCGGCGGATTGCCGGCAGCGTCGCCAGCCGGAGGGATGTGGTTTACGCGCCGGGGTTCTGGCGGCTGATCATGGCAGTGATCAAGCTGATCCCGGAAAAGATCTTCAAGCGCATCCAGCTGTGAGCCGGCGAGCCGTTTAGCGCCAATCCCGATGCAGATGAACGCAAACCTCCGCACCCTGGCCATGGCGCTGTTCGGCCTGTTCCTGTTCAAGGTCGGCCTCGCCGCCCTGTTGCCGATCACCGGCGACGAGGCCTATTTCGTCCAGTGGGGCCGCCACCTGGATTACGGCTATTACGATCATCCGCCGATGGCGGGATGGATGGTCTGGTTCCAGCTGCTGCTGAGCGACCATCTTGTCTGGCTGCGAATGCCGGCCATCCTCACCGAACTGGCCATCAGCCTGCTGCTGTACTGGATTGCACGGCCTTATGGTGAAAATCGCGCGGTCCTGCTGGCGCTGATTTATGCGCTGAGCCCGCTGATGCTGATCAATGTCATGATCCTGACCGACACCGGCAGCATCCTGTTCGGCGCGCTGTCGTTCGCGCTGACCGTGCGCGGCCTGCAAACCGGCCGCATGGCCTGGTTCGCCGCCGCGGGCGCGGCGCTCGGGCTGGCATTCCTGTCGAAATATTTCGCGGTTCTGCTGGGGCTCGGCTATTTCATCTATTTTTTCGTCATCGACCGCTCGCGCTGGCGCCAGGGGTTGCTGCTGCTCGGCTGCGTCCTGCCGTTCGTGGCCTTGAACCTTGCGTGGAATGCCACCCACTGCTGGACCAACATCCTGTTCAACCTGGTCAACCGGCATGCCGGCGGCGGCGAGAAGGGCGGGCCGGGCTCGCTGCTCGCCTATCTGGGGATGCTGGTTCTTTTCATCACGCCCTGGCTGCTGAAGGACTTGTGGCGGACGCGCCGCACCCCCCTGTCCGAGGCGTTGCGGCTCGCGCGCGTGCTGGCCCTCACCGGCCTGGCCGCCTTCGGCCTGCTGTCCTGGGGCAAGAACATCGGCCTGCACTGGGTGCTGTGGCTGTACCCCATGATCCTGCTGCCGGCGGTGCTGCTGCCGGAGGACCGGCTGCGCAGGCAGTTGCGTTACTTCAGTCTGTTCAGCCTGGCGCTGGTGGTGCTGCTCGCCGTCGTTCTGGCCGTGCCGTTATCGACCTGGGCCAAGCACGACAAATACGGCAAGTCCGTCGTGCTCGGCTTCCGCGGGCAGGACGTGGTGACCGCATTCGATCGGGCCAGCGGCGGTCTTCCGCTGGCCAGCACCGGATACACCGCCTCCGGCATGCTGGCGTTTCACGCCGGGCGCGACGTGATGGTGCTGGGTCCCGGCTCGAAATACGCGCGCATGGACGATTTCTGGACGGACCTGCGCGACTACCATGGCCGCGACATCGCCATCTATTTCAAGAATGACGGGGACATCGAGAAGCTGAAGCCCTACTTCGAGACCACGCGCGTTGTCACGGTCCCGGTCGCGGGCGTGAATTTTCGCCTGCTCGTCGGCCAGCGCTTTGATTATCCCTCCTACCGGCGCGACATCCTGACGCAGGTGCGGGCGCGCTATTACGATCTGCCCGCGTGGCTGCCGAACTACGGCTGCGGCTTCCTGGAAAAGTATTTTCCGGACCGAGGCGCGTCGGTGCATTCGAACAAGGCATGCGTCTGAACCGGCAAAGGCCGCGCCTGCAATGATGGACGGGGCGTTGTTGGCATAAGCAGAGTGGGGTTTTCTTTGTCGGCCTTGTTCTCGCTCGAAAGTAGCTTATAAACTACACTTGACCATGATCGAATTACGCCGATATCAGCTTGAAGATGGAAGCACGCCCGTCACTGAATGGCTAAACGGCTTGCGGGATGCTCGGGCGCGGGCACAAATTGAGGTTCGGTTGCGGCGCGTATCCGCGGGCAACTTCGGTGACTGCAAACCGGCGGGCGAAGGCGTTTCGGAACTGCGGGTGGATATTGGAACCGGTTACCGCGTGTATTACGGAAAACACGGTCAGGCGCTGGTGATTTTATTGTGTGGGGGCGACAAAGGGTCGCAGCAGGCCGACATCACACGCGCCAAGGCTTATTGGGCGGACTGGAAACGGAGAAATTCATGAAAAAAGCGTTGCATGGATCGGTGTCTCACACCGATGAAACCATCAAGGAATTGCGTGGGAACCGGCAGTTTGCCGTCGAATATCTGAAAGCGGCACTGGAGGAACTGGATGATCCCGACAATCGGGCTGCGGGTCTTTTGGCCTTGCGTGATGTGGCCGAAGCCTACGGTGGCCTGGGGGCGGTTGCGGCGCAGGCTGGCATCAGCCGGGAGGCCCTTTACCGCTCGTTGTCCCCGAAGGGCAATCCGACCTTGAAGACGCTGCTGGCTGTGCTGAAATCTGTGGGGATGCGCCTGTCGGTGGAACCGGAAAATCACGCTCGCGCGTAAAGAGGTCAGATCCTGAGGTCTCCCCTCAAATTCCCAGCGCTGGATGGTTGAACAACCGTGAACAACCGGGGACACGGATTTTTCAACCAATGGAAATTATGCGCTGGGTAATGAAGACTTCGCAGCGCAAGTCACGGCGGCACTGGGGCGATTCGCTGTACCTGGAAAATCGGGGCGACCACGAGGGATGCCGGCACCCGAATCCCGAGAATTGTTTGGTGAGCAGAGAAAACCGTGGTCCCCGCTTCTCCTTCTCCATGCTGGCGTTTGTTAAGGCGGACGAGGCGGGATGAAGGGTTCGGCGCTGCCATCCGCCGTCGCCTGGGAATCCCCCTTGATTGATCGTGTTGTGTATGACACTATTGAAAGCATTATTAATGGTGTCTTCAGGTGCAGGCCATGTCACATCTCACTGCCAACGATCTTAAAACCAAAGGGATAGCCGCGATTGAGTCTGTCCTTTCCGAGCATTCCGAAGCGATTGTTTCGGTGCGAGGTAAGGACCGTTTCGTGGTGATGGATATTGCGCAGTATCACTATTTGCGCGAGTGCGAGCTGG
>JAUPLV010000270.1 GCA_030836725.1 Pseudomonadota bacterium
CGTCAAGCCGGTGATGTCGTCGTCCGGCAAGGGCCAGTCCCGGGTGGACGACGCCAGCCAGTTGCAGGAAGCCTGGGACTACGCCGCCCGCGGCGGACGGGTGGACAAGGGGCGCGTCATCGTCGAAGGGGTGATCGACTTCGATTATGAAATCACGCTGTTGACCGTGCGGGCGCCGGGAACGTCCGGCAATATTGAAACGTATTTCTGCGAACCCATCGGCCATCTCCAGGTGAAGGGCGATTACGTCGAATCGTGGCAGCCACAGCCGATGTCCGCCGCCGCGCTGAAACGAGCACAGGACATCGCCGCCGCCGTCACCGGCAACCTCGGTGGGCGCGGGATTTTCGGCGTGGAATTGTTCGTCAAAGGCGACACGGTGTGGTTTTCCGAAGTCAGCCCGCGCCCGCACGACACCGGCATGGTCACCATGGCAACGCAGCGGCAGAACGAATTCGAGCTGCACGCGCGCGCCATCCTCGGCTTGCCGGTCGATGTCAGCCTGCGCGAACCGGGTGCGTCGGCGGTAATCTACGGTGGAATGGATGCAACCGGCATTGCCTTCGACGGTGTCGCCGAGGCCTTGCGTACGCCTGGCGTCGATCTTCGGCTATTCGGCAAACCGCAATCTTTTGCCCGACGCCGCATGGGTGTTGCGCTCGCCGCCGCCGCAAGCCCGGATGAGGCCAGACTACATGCCAAAGCCGCGGCGGCAACCGTCAAACCCGTGAAAGTCTGACCATGCAAACCCATTATGCACGCCTCGGCAGCGGTGAAATCATACGAAAGTTGGTCGACCGTTTTTATGACCTGATGGACGAAGACCCCGATTACTACGGCATCCGCAAGTTGCATCCGGCGGACCTCGCCGAGTCGCGCAACAAACTTGCGTGGTTTCTCTCCGGCTGGACCGGGGGTCCGCCGGAATATACCGACCGCTTTGGCCCCCCGTTTTTGCGACGCCGCCACATACCGTTTGCCATCGGTCAAACCGAACGCGACCAGTGGATGGCTTGCATGATCCGCGCGATGCAGGATACGGGAGTGGACGAAGCAATGCAGAAGGAACTGACCGCGGCGTTCTTCAAGACCGCTGATTTCATGCGCAACCAGCCGGAATGACATGAAGCGTCTTTTCGCCTGGGGCATTCTTTTCTCGCTGCTGGCCGGGCTCACCGTCCTGCCCTGGCTGATGCTGGACAGCGCCCCGGCAATCGAGCCGCCTCCCGAATTTCGCCGCACCGACCTGATCTGGGTCAAATCGCTATTCCAGAAGCATGATCCGCGCCGGCAGACACCCGAAGTGATCCACAGCATCCAGCTCGACGAGGCCGAACTCAACCGCCTGCTCAATTACGCGGTCGAATTCCGTCGCGTCAGCGGCATCGCGGCCGAACTCACGCCCGGCACGGCCACGCTCACCGCCAGCCTGATCGTGCCGCCTTTATGCCCGTCCGGGTGCAACCCGTTTGGCGATTATCTCAACATCACAGCCGAATTCGCCGAAGCGCCCGGCGGCATCCGCATCGTCGGCCTGCAACTGGGCAGCTTGCCGTTGCCGGGCATTCTGGCTGACGGCGTGGCGCGTCTGGCGCATCGCTGGCTGCGCCGCGACGAAACCTATGCCACGCTGGCCGATGCATTCTCCCAGGTGACTTTCGACGAAAACCAGGCCACCCTGGATTACCGCTGGCACCCCGAACTGCTTACCCAGCTTGAACGAAAAAGCGCCGACCTGCTGATCGATCCCGAAAACCAGGCGCGCATGCTGGCCTACGCTGAACAGCTGGACGCCCTGCTGAAGCCTTACCCGCACGGCAGCACCTTGCCGCTGGTGCAGGCCGTCGCACCCCTGTTCGCCCACGCACGGGAGATTGGCGACAATGCCGCCGAGGAAAACCGCGCGGCGCTCACCGTCCTCGCCGCGTACATGAGCGGTATCAGCATGTCCAGACTGCTGGAAGGGAAAAGCCAGTCAATCCGCCGTGCCCCACGCGTTCTGTTGTCGCTGCACGGCCGGCGCGATTTTTCCGAGCATTTCGTGATTTCCGCCGCGATTACGGTCAATGGGGGCAGCCGGCTTGCCAATGCCATCGGTCTGATCAAAGAGGAAGAGGATGCCGGCAAAGGCTCGGGCTTCAGTTTCACCGACCTGGCCGCCAACCGGGCCGGCGTCAGGCTGGGCGAACGTGCCATGGGCAACTCCGCGCCTGCGATACAGCAATATCTGTCAGTCGCTCACCACGACGAAGATCTGCTGCCGGACTTTCGCGATCTGCCCGAGTTCATGCCGCAGGCTGAATTCGACCGTCGCTTTGGCCCCATCGGCGGGCCACGCTATCAGGAGGTCATTGACCGGATCGACGCTCGCCTGGACGCGCATCCGCTTTCACAATAAATAGACAAGTT
Organism: Pseudomonadota bacterium; assembly: GCA_030836725.1. GTDB lineage: Bacteria > Pseudomonadota > Gammaproteobacteria > Burkholderiales > Thiobacillaceae > Thiobacillus. The sequence goes on from JAUPLV010000270.1 coordinate 2,410, forward strand.
ACCATGCTACAATTCTAGGTTTTCCGCAATCCGGCACCCCATCATGTCCCGCAAGCTCCGCAACATCGCCATCATCGCGCACGTCGACCATGGCAAAACCACGCTGGTCGACCAGCTTCTCAAGCAGTCCGGCACATTCCGCGACAACCAGGCGGTTGACGAGCGCGTGATGGATTCCAACGACCTGGAAAAGGAGCGCGGCATCACCATTCTGGCGAAGAACACCGCGATCACCTACGGCGACTACCACATCAACATCGTCGACAC
>JAUPLV010000271.1 GCA_030836725.1 Pseudomonadota bacterium
CGGCAGCTTGCCGCCCTCTTCTTCTTCGGCATCGTCGACGTCTTCCATGTACACGCCGATGAAACCGGGGAACACCAGCGTTTGGCCCGAGGCACGGAACAGCGTGGTGTCCCCGCCGAGTCGGATGTCCAGGCTGACCGTATCGAAGCGCGCCGGCGCCATCTGGCACGCTAGGGTACGTTTCCAGATCATCTCGTAGAGGCGCGCCTGATCGGCACTCAGGTGGTCGCGCAGGCTGTCCGGGGTGCGAAGGATTGATGTTGGGCGGATCGCCTCGTGCGATTCCTGCGCGTTCTTGGCTTTACTCTTGTAGGTCGGCTGGGTAGACGGCAGATATTCAGACGAGAAATTATCCTTGATGTAGTCGCGGATTTCCTGCACCGCTTCCTTGGCCAGCGACACCGAATCGGTACGCATGTAGGAGATCAGGCCGACCGTCTGGCCGCCGATGTCCACGCCTTCATACAGCGATTGCGCGGTGCGCATGGTGCGGTCGGCGGTCATGCCGAGCTTGCGCACCGCTTCCTGTTGCAGCGTGGAAGTGGTGAACGGCGCGGCGGCATAGCGCTGCTTGGCCTTCTTCTCGACGCGTACCACCTTGGGCGGCAGCTTGGCATCGTTAAGCTTGGCGAAGATCGCGTCGTATTCGGCCTGGCTGCCGATGCTGAGCTGCTCGAGCTTCTTGCCCTGATACTGGAACAGCTTTGCGCTGAACGGCTGGTGATCCTTGTGGCTGTCCAGATGCACCGTCCAGTATTCCTGGCTCTTGAAAGCCTCGATCTCCAGCTCCCGTTCGACGATCATGCGCAACGCGGGGCTTTGCACGCGGCCTGCGGATAACCCGGGGCGGATTTTGCGCCACAGCAACGGCGACAGATTGAAGCCGACCAGATAGTCCAGCGCGCGCCGCGCCTGCTGCGCATTCACCAGCGGCATTGAGATTTCGCGAGGGTGAGCGACCGCTTCGCGTACCGCCGACTGGGTGATTTCATAGAACACCACGCGCTGCATGTTCTTGTTCTTCAGGCCGCGCTTGGCCTTGAGCAACTCGGAAATATGCCAGGCGATCGCCTCCCCCTCGCGGTCCGGATCGGGTGCCAGCAGGATGTTGTCGGCTTCGGCGGCGGCTTTCGCGATCGCATCCACGTGCTTGCTATTGCGCGCGATGGTTTCGTACTGCATCGCGAAATTGTTCTCGGTATCGACCGCGCCGGTCTTGGGAACCAGGTCGCGCACATGGCCGAACGAGGCGAGGACTTCAAAATCCTTGCCCAGATATTTTTTTAGGGTCTTGGCCTTGGCCGGGGATTCGACGATCAGGAGATTGGTTGCCATGCGGGGTGATTGAGGCTCAATGTAGTTGTGCTGAATTTAACGGGGTGAGCAATTCTTCGATCAACAGCGGATCGAGATTCTGGTGGCGGTTCCACAATACCATCAGCATGATCAGCTTGAGCTTATCCAGCCCGAGGTTTTCCTGTTGCAGCGCAACGGCGCGGTCGAGGATCATCTCGCGCTCGACGGCGGAGATCATGTGTTGCTGCTCGGCGAATAGCAGGAATTGGCGCGCCTCGAAGCCGATGCGCTGCAGTTCCAGTTCGGCAAAATGGCGCATGCCGGCATGTTCGAGGCTGGCTGGATAATTGTCCGGATTTTGTTGTTTCAGCGCGGACAGCCAGGTCAGCGCCTCGTCAATTTCTTCGCCTTCAAAACCGGCGGCGGAAAGTTTGCGCGACAGTTTATCCGGTTCCGGATAACTGCCCGCGTCAAAGTAACTTTCAAACAAATACATCAAAATTTCGAACATGATTAGCGTGGTTTTAGTGGATTCGTTGATACAGGCCGCCGGGTAACGCACTGATGCGCCCCTCCAGTTCGAGCGTCAACAGCATGGCGGATAGCTCGGCTATCGTCAAGCCGCTGCGTTTGCCGAGGGTGTCCAGATCGGCCGGATCGAAGCCGAGATGCGCGAGCAGCGCGAAATTCGGGTCTTGCGCATCCGTACCCGTACCCTGTGTAGCCGGGCCTTGTGTATCGGGGTCTGGCATATGGGGGTGGCGCGTGGTTGCGGCAATCAGGCCGCCCAATTCCTCGAGAATATCCTGCGCGGTCTCGACCAGTTTCGCGCCTTGCTTGAGCAGCGCATGGCAGCCCTTGCTTTGCGGCGCGTGGATCGAACCGGGAATCGCAAACACGTCCCTGCCCTGTTCCAGCGCCAGCCGCGCGGTGATCAGCGAGCCGCTTTGCAGCGATGCCTCCACCACCAGGCAGCCGGCGCTCATGCCGCTGATGATGCGGTTGCGGCGCGGGAAGTTGGCGGCCAGCGGCGGCGTGCCGAGCGGGAATTCCGAAATCAGCGCGCCCTGGCCGGCGAGCGTATGGGCAAGGTCGCGGTTCGCGGCGGGGTAGACCTTGTCCAGCCCGGTGCCGACCACGCCGATGCTGCCGCCGCAATTGTTTCCTTGGCAGCGCAAGGCGCCGCGATGCGCGGCGGCATCGATGCCGTGCGCCATGCCGCTGATGACGCACAACCCGGCATCGCTCAGCGATTTGGCAAATGCTTCGGCGTTGTGGATACCCTGCGGGGTGGCATTGCGGCTGCCGACGATGGCCAGCGCGGGGCGGTTGAGCAGGTTGAGTCGTCCTTTCACATACAGCAGCAGCGGCGGGT
>JAUPLV010000109.1 GCA_030836725.1 Pseudomonadota bacterium
CCGTTGCCGTCGTAGGTGACGGTATAGGTGGGCGGAGGCGGAATGAGCGTCCACTGCGCGTACAGGGTCACGTTGGCCGCGGGCATGACGAAGCCGGCTCCGGACGCATGGGCGGCGCCGCTGCCGTCGGCGGCGGTGTTCCAGCCGGCGAAGGTGTAGCCGTCCCTGACCAGATCGCCGACCGCCAGCACGGTCACCGGGGCGCCCGCTTCATAGGGGCTGCTGCCATCGACGGGGGCCGTGCCGCCGGTGCTGCCGTTGCCGTCGTAGGTGACGGTGTAGGTGGGCAGAATCGCGGTTTCGTCGCTTGCGCTGTTATTGGCGGTATAGCTTTCCCCGCCGCCGCTCACGCTTGCGGTGTTGGTCACCGTGGCGGGCGCATCGCTGGCTACATCAACCGTCAGTGTGAGGATCGGGTAGCTCAGGGAGGCTGCGAGCGCATCGCTGCGCACGCAGGTCAGGGTCGCCAGCACGCAGGTCCAGCCATCGCCGCTGATTGCAGTGGCGATCAGGCCTGACGGGAGCGTATCGGTTACGCTGACTTCGCCCGAAGTCGCCGCCGAGCCGGCATTGCTGACGGTCAGGGTGTAGGTCGCCCCGCTCTGCCCCTGGGCGAAATTGCCGGTGTGGGTTTTGGCGATGGCGAGGTCGGGGGTGGTTCCGGAAGCGGTTACGAAACCGGTGTCGTCCGTCACCTGCCCCCCCGCGGGTACCGTTACCGGGGTCGGGTTGGTGCTGTTCTGCGCCAGGGCCACGGCGCCCGGCGGCAGCGTTTCGTCGTTGACCCGAACGGTGTATCCGCCGACCGGCACAATCACGCTGAAATAACCGTTTTCATCGGTGTTCACGGTGTAGGGATTCGGCTGGGCATCATCGACGACGACTTTGATTCCCGACAACACGGCGTCCACGCCGGCGTCAAAAATGCCGTTGCCGTTGTGGTCGATGAACACCACGCCATCGACGAGACCGAGATCGTTGCCGATCACGGTGACATCCTCAGCCGGGGTGGCGAGCGGGTCGAATGGCGTGATCCCCACCCCGACCGGGCCGCTGGTCTCGACGTCGTTCTGGTAGGTCGCCGAACCGGTGTTTGCGTCGATCAGCGCGTCGAATTCGAGGGTCAGGCTGCCGCTGGCGGGCACGCTCAGCCCGGTCCAGGTAGGCACGGGCGCGCTGCCGCCGCCGTTGGGCTCGGTGGACACCGCATTCACCTGACCGGTGCCGGCAACATACTGGAAGCCGGCCGGCAGGATGTCGGAAACGCTGATGTTGCCCACCGCCGTGCTTAGCGAGTTGCTGATCGTGATGGTATAGCGGGCGGTTCCGCCCGGATTGCGCACCGGCGTGGAAGTGGACTTGCGAACGGTCAGCCCGCCAACGGCGACCCTGGCCTCATCGCTGTTGTTGGCCATGTCTGGATCGGTTTCGTTCAGCGCAATGCCGGCCGTGTTGACGAGTTCTCCGGTGGTCCCCGTGGGGAAGGCCACGAGCCGCACCGTGCCGCTGACGCCCGGCGCCAGCGTTCCAAGGTTCCAGACAACATTGCCGCTGTTGCCCGCACCAGGATTCGTGTCTGCCGTCGGGCTGGCGCTGTGGTAGCCGAAACCGGCCGGCAGGGCATCGGTGAGCACCGCACCGCTGGCAGCGGCATTGCCGATGTTCCGGTAAGTGATGCCGAAGGTCGCCGCCGGCGCCACCATCGCATCGATGGGGGCGGTGATCGCGTCCGCCACGGTCAGGGTCCAGGCGCTGAAGCTCTCAACCTGGGTGACGATAGCGCCGATCTTCACCAGTTGGCCGATTTCCAGCCCCGCAGTGCCAGAAACGAACAGGGTATTTTCCCCTGCCGCCGCGGCCGTGAGCGTCGCGGCCGGATAGGGAATCGACGCCGGGCCGGACTTGCTGATCGCCAGGTCGGGCGCGGCACTGGCCGTGGAAGTCGCGTTGGCCGTGGCGCTGGCCGAATTGCCGGCGCTCGCGCTCGCGGCATTGGGAATGCTGGTCGATCCAGCCGGCAGAGCATCGTTGAGCACCACCTTGAACTTGAGGGTCGCCGATGCGCCCGCTTCCAGCGAAGCGATATCCAGCACCACGCGGTTATTGACCGCGTCGAACTGGCTGGCGCCGCCAACCGGCGTGGCGGTGATTGCATTGAACCTTGCGTACAGGGGAATCGGGTCGACGACGCGCACCGCCGTCGCCGCCCCGGAGCCGGTGTTGGTCACCGTCAGCGTGTATTCGATATCATCGCCCGGCACGAAAGTGGTCGCGGGCGCGAGCGGGACCGACGCGGTTTTTTGCAGGCCAAGAATGGGGTTGGTGGTCGTGGTCGCCACCACCGTATTGCTGGTTGCCGTGCCGCCGCCGTCATACGCCAGAGTCGCGGTATTGTCGTGGGGGGTGAGCCCCGCCGGCACACCGCTGCCAGCCACCTGCATCGAGAAACGCAGATCGGACCTGGCGCCCGGCGCCAGGCTGGCAATCGACCAGGTCAGGGGGTTCCCGCTGTCGTCCCGGCTGCCGCCGCCGCTGATCGAGCCCGGCTTGTAGGTGAAATAAGCCGTCGCGGGCAAGGTGTCGCTGACCGCGATGCCGGTCGCGGTCTTGTCGCCCACATTCACCACGGTGAGGGTGTATTCGACCTCGTCGCCGGGTTGCAGCAAGGTTTTGTTTGCCGATTTGGCGATGATGACATTGGGGGCGCCACCCTCATTGCTCCCCTCACCGGTTATCGTGGTGGTGGCCGTGGCTTCCTGTTCGCCCGTTTGGGCGGAGCGAATCCTGGCGATATTCACCAGGGATGGAATACCGCTGAGATCGTCGGCCACCATCACAATGACGCTTGCCGTGCCGGATGCGCCGGCTGGAATCGTCACCCCGCCATTTAAGCCGTCGTGGAATACAACTTTTCCGGCATTCAGACCGCAGGCGATGAAATGACTGCCGGCGACCGAGCAGCTTTGATAGGTAACGCCGCTGGTCGGCAGGATGTCCTCGAGCAGCGCAGCGGTCGCGTCCTGGGAGCCGCTGGTGTTTGCATAATTCAAGGTGTAAGCGAGCTGTCGACCGCTCCCCGTCACATTGAGCAAGGCACTATCTACGGTCTTGCTCAGAACGAGGTTTGCCGGCGGCAGGGAGCACAGCCTCAGATAGGACGAAGTGGCGGAATTCACCCCAATATAGGCTGTTGCCGTCTGCGGCTGGTTGTTCATGCGCCCCGAGAAAACCACAAGAAACTTGTGGTTTTTCGGCAATAAGGCTCCCGGCACGATGGTCGTGGTAATGGTCTGCTTGGCGTTCCCGGTGAAATTGGCCGAGCCCGTTGCAATCAGCACCTTGCTGGTATCGCCCGTCGAGTCCGCCGGATCGTAGGCATAGACATCGACAAAGACCGTAAGATTATTTCCGACCTTCGTGAAATCCAGGAAGGTGGACAGACTGGCGCTGGCGCTGAAGTCGATCGTGCCCGCTGCCGGCCAGTCCTGATAAAACCGTGCGATTTCGACCGTCCCGGCGTTGGCGCCAATGACTTTGCTGACCTGGGCTGCGACCAGGCCGGTCAGGTCTTGCGTGGCGATGTTTTTCAGGAGCGTTTCGGCGGTATCGGCATAGCCCTGCTTGTCGGTCAGGTAATAGTTCGTACACTGCGCCCCCGTCAGCAGCACGCCGACATCAACGCTGGCGGAATCCATTTCCACCCCGCCAAGCTTGATGCTCGCGGTATTCGTCGCGGGATTGGCGATCCCCGTGTACGGGTTGGCGACCTGGGCCGTCACGCTGACGGTGCCGCTGGTTCCGGCGGGCAGGCTGGCAAATGTCCATGTCACGATGCCGTTCTGCCCGGCAAGCGGAGTCGCACTGGGGCCGCCGGTGGCCGAGACGAAGGTAAAGCCGGCCGGCAGCGGATCGCTGATCTCGACATTCCCGGCGTCGGCGTTGCCGCTGTTCGCATAATCGAGGGTAAACACCACTTGATTGCCGGGTGCGGCGGCGGCCGGATCGACCAGAATCCTGTTGGCCGTCTTGCTGATCGTCAGCACCGGACGCGGCGTGTCGATGTACACCGCGGCCGTGGCATCCGCCGGATCGGTCTGATCGCTGTCGATGGCGGCGGTATTCTGCAGAGAGGGCGGACCGGTGTAGGGAGTGGCCACGACGGCCCTGAAACTGACTTTGGAGACGCCGGAACCGGCTGCCAGATTGCCGACAGCCCAGCTCAGGGTGCGCGTGGCGGCAGTCCAGATGCAGCCCCCGGTGCAACTGTCGGCAACGTAGTTCAAGTGCACCGGCAGGATGTCGGTGATGACGGCTCCGGTTGCATCCACCGGCGAGTCGTTGCTGAACGCGATCTCGTATTCGATCTCGCCGCCCGGTGCGCTGCTGTAGATGTTCGGCGTCTTGCCGATCGAGAGCCGTGCCGCGCCCACGGTGATCTGCACCGGCTCGCTCACGATGCGCTCGTTGCTGAAACTGGTCAGCGCCGAGGCGGTGTTGCTGTAGGCGCCGGTCACCATCGGCGCGATGGCGACGAAGCTCAGGCTGGCGCTGCCGCCGGGGACGATGACGGTATTGGCGGCCCAGGTCAGGGTTTGACCGCCGATTGCCGGGTCGCCGGTCGATGCGCCGCTGCTGCTTCCAGCCTTGTAGACAAAGCCCGCCGGCAGTTCGTCACGCAACTCGGTCAGCGTAAACGACGAAGGATTGTTGGCGGGGTTGGTGACCGTTATGGTGAACGCGACTTCGTTCCCCACCGTTACCGTGGAAAGGTCCGCGCTCTTGCTGATCCCGGGCGCCACGCCGCAAACATTCAGCGCCTGATCGACCTTGTCGACATCGACATCGAACCCGGCAAAGGCAACCTGTGTGCCGACAACGGAAGGGTTGCCGTACCAGTTTTGAGCAGTGGAGGGAGAGATGCCTGGCGAATGGAGAGGGAATTCCGTGGTTTCGTCGATTTTCCAGGCTGGCGTATCGCCGTTGATATACACCTCCCCCATCGCATTGCTGGTCACATACGAAAAGGTACGGTTGTCGACCGGATTGGGCGGCATGTCGTCATCGACCAGCAAACGGTTGTCCACCGCCTGCACGCCGATCAGGTAGCGGCCCTTGGGCGCCCCGCTGCTGTCCCAGCTGGCGCTCCATTTGTTGAGCGTCCCGGCCACGCGGGTAGCGTTGGCGGCAAAGGTCCAGGCGCTGCCGTCGTCGGAAACGCCGTTGCCATCGACATCGTGGTAGTACCAGAAACCGACCTGAGTAACCGAAGGCAGCACCTCGCCGCCGATTACCGCGAGCGTGTCCTGCACGATCGCGGTCAGCGTGTAGAACTGTCCGGGCGCGCAGCTCAGAGGCGCGACCGCCTTGACGTCGCGGATGATGGGCTGGGAGTACGGTTGTTCCTGGTCGAAGGAGATGTAATCGCCAAACGGCGCCGGCTTGCCGGGGTCGGCCGCCCAGGTGCGGTTGATGGCGCAGTCTTTCTGGAACGGATTGTTCAGGCTGTTGGCGGTGCAAAACATCATCGCGATCGGCGTGTCGCGGGTGATCTTCGGGCCGCCGTGCCCGGTGGCGTCGAGCAGGGCCACCGGAATCTGGTAGTCGATGAAATACTCGGTACAGCTGCGGGTGCTGACCTTGAGGGCACGCGTGGTCCCGTAGTCCCATACGGTCTCAGCCGAGCCGTTGGGCCAGCTTGCAGCCGGAGTGACGCTATTCTGAAAATTGAGAATCAGGCCGGTTCCCGAATCGACGAACGCCGTCGGGTTGTGTCCCAGCAACTTGATGTTGGCCGGGTCGGCATCGTAGTCGATCGACTGCACGGGTAACTGGCCATAGATGCCGGCCAGCATGTCGATGGGCGCGGCGGGACTGCCCGATGAGCCGTTCAGGTGCGCGGCCAGGCTGCGGTAGCCGCTGCCGTCAACGTCGAACAGCACGGTCCACAGCGCCGAACTCCACGGATGGGTGGCGCCGTAAGTGCCGGCGCCGGGGCCCGTCGCGTAGGTGTTGGCGATCTGCTCGACCCGCCAGCGGAACATGATGACGTCTTTTGTCGGATCGCTTTCGTCAACCTTCTTCAGGTTGTAGTAGATGCTGGGCGCATCCTTGTCGATGCAGGAAGACGCGATGTTGACGTAGTTCTGCGGCGCCGTGCCGCCATTCGAGGGATCCTGGGTGCGCGGGTCGTTGATGGAATTCTGGAAGCGGGTATACGGTTTCCAGTCGCCGCATGCGGTTCCGCAATCGGCCGGATTGGCAGGTTCGAGGGGCCATGCCGCCGGGGCGTGATGAACCGCGGCTCCGGCGCCGCCATCCCAGTTTGGAGGAAACGTATCCGCCAGGGCTTGCGGGTTTCCTGTCAGGCCGATAGCCAGACCGAGCGTCGCGAGAAAAAGAAAAACATTCTTTCGATTGTTCTGGAGAACCACGCTAATCCCTTTTCTCTTTTAAACGCCCAATCGCGCCTGGCAGTCCGATCGAACACATGCGCGTTTTCTGCCCACCGTGTGCTGGTGCGCCCTTCATTGTTATGTGGTTCTTTATTTTTTACTTAACAGGTGTCTTTGAGACTCGCCACCATGCGGTCGGCACATCCTACACAATCAGCAATAACCATATAACCTCGTGGCTATAAATGCACGGTTGGCTGCCGGGCACTGTTGCGCCGGCACCACTGCCTGCTTCCGCGGTCTTCAAATATGGGGATGACGGATCATCGCTAGCCACAAGTGATTCGGTGAACACTTCGGTGCAACGTTCCGGTTGCCTATGCCCGGCGATCAGCCATGATTCCAGTTGAATCAAATGCCTAGGGCGAAATAATGGCGGAGAGGGTGTCCGTTTTGCCGTTTTTCATGGCTTTTCATAAACGCCTATTTAATCAATAAATTCAATGCTTTGCGGTTCACAGCTTTTCATAACAGTCTATCGCCTTTCATATCGGACTATACTTAGCCCAATACTTAGTGAGCATGGCGGAGAGTCGATATGGCAAAACAAATAAACAAGCTGACCCCGGAGTTTGTCGCAACAGCAGACAAGCCCGGTATGTATCCAGACGGACTGGGATTGTACCTTCAAGTTAGCGTCTGGAACACAAAGTCCTGGCTGTTCCGCTATCAGCGATTCAACAAGCTGCGCTCCCTGGGCTTGGGCGCGTG
>JAUPLV010000272.1 GCA_030836725.1 Pseudomonadota bacterium
CTGCCTGTCTTGCTGATGATGCTCCCTCTGACGGCATACGCCGAATGGGGGCAATTTGATTTCGAGTTCGACAACGAGAAGCCCTGGGCGGAACAGTCGGCCCAGTTGCCGCCTTACCCAAAGGCCGAAAACCTGATCGGGTTCAACGTCTCGTCGGCCACGCGCAACCGGTATTGGGTCGATTCGGAATCGATCAGCGTCGGCGAGGACAAGGTGATCCGCTATACCGTGGTGGTCGAGGCCGCGGGCGGGGCAAGGAACGTGTCCTTCGAGGGCATGCGCTGCGAGACCGGCGAGCGTCGACTGTATGCCTACGGCCAGCCCGACGGGACCTGGTCGAAGGCGCGCAGCGTGGGTTGGGAGGGCATCAGGTTCCGCTCGCTGCTGTCATATCAGAAGAGTTTGTACGAGGACCATTTCTGTTCCGACGGCATCAACGTCAGGGATGCCGGGGAAGCGGTGCAGAATTTGCGGCGGGGGGCGCAATGAGCGCTTCAGTGGTCAAACATGCGCGGCGCATCGTGGTCAAGGTCGGCTCCAGCCTGGTGACCGCCGAAGGCCGCGGGCTCGACCATGCGGCGCTGTCGCGCTGGGCGGAACAGATCGCCGCGCTGACCGCGCAGGGCAAGGAGGTGGTGCTGGTGTCCTCCGGTGCGATTGCCGAGGGCATCGCGCGGCTGGGCTGGAAAAAGCGCCCGAAGGCGGTCAACGAATTGCAGGCCGCGGCCGCTGTCGGACAGATGGGCCTGGTGCAGGCGTACGAATCGATTTTCCGCACGCACGGACTGCATGCCGCGCAGGTGCTGCTGACCCATGAAGACCTCGCCGACCGCACCCGTTACCTGAATGCGCGCTCCACCCTGCGCACGCTGCTTGAATTGAACGTGGTCCCGATCATCAACGAGAACGATACGGTCGCCACCGACGAAATCCGCCTCGGCGACAACGACACCCTGGGCGCGCTCGTCACCAATCTGATCGAGGCCGACTGTCTGATCATCCTCACCGACCAGACCGGTTTGTATACCGCCGATCCGCGCAAGGATGCGCAGGCGACGCTGGTGATGGAGGCGCACGCCGGCGATCCCGAGCTCGAGCGGATGGCGGGCGGGGCGGGCAGCAGCGTCGGCACCGGCGGCATGCTGACCAAAATTCTCGCGGCCAAGCGCGCGGCAAGAAGTGGCGCGCATACCGTGATCTGCTGCGGGCGCGAGGAACGGGTGCTGCTGCGCCTGGCGTCGGGCGAAGCCATCGGCAGCCAGCTGGTCGCCCGCCAGGCGCCGCTTGCCGCGCGCCGGCAGTGGCTGGCCGATCATCTGCAACTGCGTGGCGGCATGGTGCTCGATGACGGCGCGGTGCGCGCCCTGCGCGAGGACGGCAAGAGCCTCCTGCCGGTCGGGGTGAAAGGAATCACCGGCGAATTCGAGCGCGGAGAGGTGGTGGCGGTGGTCGACGCCGAGGGCCATGAAATCGCGCGCGGCCTGGCCAATTACAGCGCAAGCGAAGCCCGCCGCATCGCCGGCAAACCAAGCAGTGCGATCGAGGCTGAACTGGGCTATATGGACGAACCGGAACTGATCCACCGCGACAATCTGGTGGTGTTGGGGTGAGCGTCACGCTTGATTTGATCCGCCACGGCGAACCCGTCGGCGGGCGCAGGTATCGCGGTCAGATCGACGATCCGCTGTCGGAAAAGGGCTGGGCGCAGATGCAGGCCGCGGTTGGCGCTTCCGTTCCCGGCGAGCCGCTGCCGTGGACCGGGATCGTCTCGTCGCCGCTGTCGCGTTGCCGCGCATTCGCCGAGACGCTGGCCGAAGCGCACGGCTTGCCGCTGACGCTTGACGAGCGGCTGAAGGAAGTCGGATTCGGCGTATGGGAAGGCAGGTCGGCTACCGAGATCGAGCAGGATGCGCCCGGCACGCTGGCGCGTTTCAAGGCCGATCCGCTGAATTCGCGACCGGCGGGCGCCGAACCGCTGATGGATTTTCATGCGCGTGTGTCCGCTGCGCTCGAGGATCTGGTCGTGCAATTCGCCGGGCAGCATGTGCTTCTGGTGGGGCACGCCGGGGTGATGCGCATGGCGCTGTCCTGGGCGCTGCGCATTCCGCTGGAACACGCCTACCGTATCGAGGTTGCAACGGCATCGCTGACGCGGCTGCGTTTCGACGACGGCCGTGCGAGTCTGGTTTTCCACGGCAGCACCCGCATCGAACGGTGATCCGCCGCGCCATTTGCGGGCTCTGTCTGCTGCTGGCGTTGCCGGCGCAGGCGGCCGTCCTCCGCCTGGTAGACGATGCCGGGCAAACCCTCGAATTCAGCCGTCCGCCGCAGCGCATCATCGCGCTGACGCCGCATCTCACCGAGTTGCTGTTTGCCGTCGGCGCCGGGACTCAACTGGTGGGAGTGGACAGCGCCAGCGATTACCCCGCGGCGGCGCGGTCGCTGCCGCGGGTCGGCGACTACAGCCGCATCAATTTCGAGCGCATCCTGGCGCTGAAACCGGATCTGGTCATCGTCTGGGTTGGCGGCAACCGTGCCGCGGATATCCATGGCCTGAAGAAAATGGGCGTCCCCTTGCTGCACACCCAGGCCACCCGGCTCGACGATGTGGCGCGCCTGCTGCGGCTGATCGGGCAGGCGAGTGGACATGCCGAGGCGGGCCAGGC
>JAUPLV010000273.1 GCA_030836725.1 Pseudomonadota bacterium
CTGGTCCACCAGCACTTTGCTGGTGTTGTTCATCACGGTCTGCATGGTGTCGAGATAAAGTCGCTGGCGCGTGACCTGCGGTGCTTTCTGATATTCGGTCAGGATCTGCACAAAACGAGCAGCATCACCTTCCGCGTTCGCGATTACCGACAGTTTGTAACCCTCGGCCTCTTCCTTCAGGCGCGATGCCACACCACGCGCGCGCGGCACCACATCGTTGAAGTAGGCTTCCGCCTCGTTCTTCAGACGCTCACGATCCTGGCTCGCTTTTACCGCATCATCAAATGCAGCCTGCACCTGCTCGGGGGGCTGGATGTTTTGCAGTGTCACCTGGCTGATACTGATGCCGGTGTTGTAGCGATCGAGAATCCGCTGCATCAATTCCTTGGCGCCCGCGGCAATATCGGCACGGCCTTCGTACAGCACAAAATCCATCTTGTTCTTGCCTACGATTTCGCGCATCGCGGTCTCGGCCACCTGCAGCACGGTATCTTCCGTCGCGCGGTTCACGAACAGGAAAGCCTTCGGGTCTTTCAGGATGTACTGCACGGCAAACTGCAGATCGATGATGTTTTCATCGTCGGTCAGCATCAGCGACTCTCTCAGCACCTTGCTCTTGACGTTGTTGCGGTAACCGATTTCAGCCGTGCGCACCTGATCGACATTGACGATTTCGCGCGATTCGACCGGCCATGGCAGATGCCAGCGCGGGCCGGGCTCGGTGGTTTCGACATATTTGCCGAAGCGCAGCACGATTCCCCGCTGGCCGGTATCGATAATGTAAAACCCGCTTGCCAGCCATACCAGCACCAGCGCCCCGATCAGCAGGCCGACCAGATTGCCGCCGCCAGGCAGGCCACCGGGAGACGAACCCTCGCCACCACCGCTGTCGCCGCGGCCTTTGCTGCCGAACAGTCCATTGAGACGATCGTTCAGGCGCTTCCAAAGCTCGTCCAGGTCGGGCGGCCCGCTATTCTTGCGGTTGTCTTTGTTGCCCCATTGCGGGTCATTCCAGGCCATATCGTCAGGTCATGCAGAAAGAGGTTGGGGGAAGGCTTCGTCTGGCGTGCCGGTTTTATCCTGATCCCGGCCGGAAACCAGGATTTCCGACAGCGCTTCGCGCAAGAGTTCAAGCCCGGCGCCGGTTTGCGCGGAAACATACACGCTTTGAAGTTTACCATATTCGTCGCGCCCGACTCCCGGCGCAATGCCTGTCAAATCAAGCTTGTTAAAGACGCGAAGCTGCGGCACCGCATCCGCGCCAATCTCGCTCAGCACCTTGTCGACCGCCTCGATCTGGCGCTCGCGCCCGGGACTGGCGGAATCGATCACATGCAGCAGCAGGTCGGCCTCGGCCGTGGCCTCCAGCGTGGCGCGGAAGGCCGCCACCAGATCGTGCGGCAGATTGGTGATGAAGCCGACCGTGTCCGACAGCACCACTTCCCCGCTTGCCGGCGCACCGCCGGCTGCTTCAGCCAGGCGCGGCAGATAGATTTTGCGGGTCGTGGTATCCAGCGTGGCGAACAACTGGTCGGCCGCATAGGCGCCGGCACGCGTCAGCGCATTGAACAGGGTGGACTTGCCGGCGTTGGTGTAGCCCACCAGGGCCACCGACAACACATGCTGGCGCGAACGCGAACGCCGCTGTGTGCGGCGCTGCTTGCCCAGTTTGGCGAGCCGCTCACGCAGCGCCTTGACCCGCACGCCGATCAGGCGGCGGTCGGTTTCCAGTTGCTTCTCGCCCGGGCCGCGCATGCCGACGCCGCCGCGCTGGCGCTCAAGGTGGGTCCAGCCGCGCACCAGACGGGTCGACAGATGCTGCAATTGCGCCAGTTCGACCTGCAGCTTGCCTTCGGCGCTCTGCGCACGGCGGGCAAAGATATCCAGAATAAGGCTGGTGCGGTCGATCACCCGGCAGTGCAGGCGACGCTCCAGATTGCGTTCCTGCGCGGGCGACAACTCATGGTTGAAGATGGCGACATCGGCGCCGCTGGCCGCGACCAGCGCAGCGATCTCGTCGGCCTTGCCGCTGCCCACGAACAGCGCGGCATCCGGGCGGCTGCGCTTGCCCTGCACCTCACCCAGGATCTCGAGCCCGGCGCCTTTGGACAGAAGACGCAGTTCCGCCACACTTTCGACAAAATCCGGCGTGCCGAAATCGAGCGCCACCAGAACGACGCGCTCGCCGCCCTCGTGCCGGTCAAACAAGGCGCACGCTCCAAGCCGCCGCCAGCAGGCGCCTGCCACTGTCGGACCTATACGGCGGTCGCCCACAGGGGGCGCGGGAAGGGTCTAGCGGGAAGGGATTGTTCAAGCAGGGTTCCTGAAGAGGTGGCTGGGATCCAGCCGACTTTTCATTCTAGTTCAAGCAGGCGGCCGAGCCACGCCGGATCACAATTCCACCGCACGCAGACGCTCGGCGGCCTGTTCCGGGTTGACGGTATTGACGAACAGGCCCGACCCCAGTTCGAACCCGGTGGGGATCGAGGTGCGTGGGCAGATTTCAAGATGCCAGTGATAGCTCGGCGCATGCGCTTCACGCTTGGCGTCATGCGGCACCGAATGCAGGAAGAAGTTGTACTGCGCGCCGCCGATGACGGCGTCCAGTCGCGCCATGGTGCGCTTCATCACCCGCGCCAGGTCGTCCATGTCCTCGGC
>JAUPLV010000274.1 GCA_030836725.1 Pseudomonadota bacterium
ATCAGCAGCAGTTCGCGCGGATTGAAGTCGTGGAATTCCTTGTAGCCTTCCATGAAGTCGGACAGTTGACGGGTCATCTCGGCGCGGTCGCCGGACAGGAGCATCCAGATGTCCTGCACGGCCGGACCCATGCGGCAGTCGTCGAAATCGACGAAGTGCGGGCCGGTGTCGGACCACAGCACGTTGCCGGGGTGGCAGTCGCCGTGGAGTCGGATCAGGGTAATAGGTTCGGCGCGTGCGAAGGCTGCTCGCACGCGTTGCAGGGCATCTTCAACCGTAGAGATGTAGGCAGCTTCCAGATCGGGCGGGATGAAGCCATTGGCGATGATGTAACGGTAGGGCTCTTCGCCGAAGGTTTCGATGCTGATCGTGGGGCGGTGGGCAAAGGGTTCGATGGCGCCGACGGCATGGATGCGGCCGATGAAGCGGCCCATCCATTCCAGCGTGTCGGGGTCATCCAGTTCCGGCGCACGGCCCGGCTGACGCGGGGAAATCGTGAAGCGGAAACCCTCGAATTCATGCAGGGTGTGTCCCGTTTCATCGATTAGGGGTGCCACGACGGGGATTTCCCGTTTAGCGAGTTCCAGTGTGAAGTGGTGTTCTTCGAGGATGGCTTCATCCGTCCAGCGCAGGGGGCGGTAGAACTTGGCGATGACCGGCGCGCTTTCCTCGATGCCAACCTGGTAGACCCGGTTTTCGTAGCTGTTGAGTGCGAGCAGGCGGCCATCGCAGCGCAGGCCCAGACTTTCTACTGAGTTCAGGATGCGGTCCGGAGTGAGATCCTGATAGGGCGGGCTGGGCGTGTTCACTGTGGCTGCTTTGACACCGAATTAAAGGTTTATTGTAGCCTTAAATTAGACCCTCATGAGGGCTGTGCGTTATCATTCGCGGTTAGCAATTTATGTTTTCAAGAACGGGTGTTATGAGCAAGACCTATTCAGATTCTTCCATCCGCGTCCTGCGCGGCCTGGAGCCGGTGAAGCAGCGGCCGGGGATGTACACGCGCACCGACAACCCGCTGCATATCATTACCGAGGTGGTGGACAACTCGGCCGACGAAGCGCTGGCCGGCCTCGCCAAGATCATTACGGTGAGGCTGCACGGCGATGGTTCGGTTTCGGTTACGGACGATGGTCGCGGTATTCCGGTCGGCATTCATCCCGAAGAGGGGGTGCCAACCGTTGAGGTGGTCTTTACCCGGCTGCACGCAGGCGGCAAGTTCGACAAGAAAGTTGGCGGGGCCTACCAGTTTTCCGGCGGGCTGCACGGTGTCGGTGTTTCTGTCACCAACGCGCTGTCGCTTCGGCTGGAAGTGACGGTGACTCGCGAGGGCGGCGTCCACCGCATGGCGTTTACCGGCGGCGACGTGGCCGAGCCGCTGGCGCTGATCTGCAGCGCGCCCAAGCGCGCCTCCGGCACATCGGTCCGTGTCTGGCCGGATGCACAGTATTTCGACAGCGCCGAGATTCCTCCCCAGCAACTGGAGCGGGTGCTGAAGGCCAAGGCGGTGTTGCTGCCGGGCGTGCGCGTCAGGCTGGAGATCGAGGACAAGAATGGCCTGATCAAGGACGAAAAAGAGTGGGTTTACCAGGACGGGCTTTCCGATTACCTCAGGTCGCAGCTGTCTGAATATCTGATCGACGGCTTGTTCTGGAAATTCTCCAAGTACGCGCCGGCTTCGCACGACACCTTCGCCGAGGGCGAGGGGGCGGAGTGGGTGGTGGCTTGGACGGAGGATGGGCCGATCGTGCGCGAGTCCTACGTCAATCTGATCCATACCCCCTCCGGCGGTACCCATGAAGCGGGTCTGCGCGATGGCATTTTCAACGCGGTGAAGAGCTACATCGATCATCACAGTCTGCTGCCGAAAGGCGTCAAGCTCACCGCCGACGATGTGTTCAGCCGGATCTCGTTCGTGCTTTCGACCAAGATGCTGGATCCGCAGTTTCAGGGGCAGACCAAGGAACGGCTGTCGTCGCGGGATGCGCTGCGCCTGGTCACCGCCATGGTGCGCGACCCGCTCGAGCTGTGGCTCAACGAACACCAGGAACAGGCGAAGAAGATCGCCGAATTCTCGATCCGGGCGGCGCAGACGCGCCAGCGCGCCGGGCAGAAGATCGAGAAGCGCAAGTCCTCCGGCGTCGCCGTGCTGCCGGGCAAGCTGGCCGACTGCCAGTCCGACAACCTGGAAGAGCGCGAGCTGTTCCTGGTCGAGGGCGATTCCGCCGGCGGCTCCGCCAAGCAGGGCCGAAACAAGGACACACAGGCCATCCTGCCGCTGCGCGGCAAGGTGCTCAACACCTGGGAGCACGAGGCCGACCGCATCTTCGCCAACAACGAAATCCACAACATTGCCGTGGCGCTCGGCGTCGATCCGCACGGCCCGGATGACACGCCGGACATGTCCAATCTGCGCTATGCGCGGGTGATCATTCTGGCCGACGCAGACGTGGACGGGAGCCACATCCAGGTGCTGCTGCTGACGCTGTTCTACCGCCACTTTCCCGCCCTGATCCGCGCCGGCCGGGTGTGCGTCGCGCAACCGCCGCTGTACCGGGTGGACGTGCCGGCGCAGGGCAAGAACAAGCCGGCCCGCAAATTCTATTGCCTCGACGATGGCGAGCTGGAAGGCACGCTGGACCGGCTGCGCGCCGACA
>JAUPLV010000110.1 GCA_030836725.1 Pseudomonadota bacterium
CGTTCCGCAGCCTCGGGCGAGAAGCCGCGCGCCTGATAAAAGCCGCGCGCCTGGTCCGGGCTGATCTGGGTCAGGCGTACCTGGATGCCGGCGGTTTCGGTTTGCCAGGTGATGAGCCCGGTTTCCGCATCGATGCCTTGCTCGGCGGCGAGAGCGGCAAGCGGCCATGTTGCAAGAAGGGCCAGGGTCAGCAGTTGCATAGGCTAAAATCCATGGGGTTGACGTTCCCGGAGTTGTTCCAGGCAGATTATGGCAGACCCCATCCAGCACAAAGGCGCCGCGAAGACCGCGCGCATCCCGATCAAGATCGTGCCGCAGCCCAGAATGAGGTTGCCGTCGTGGATTCGCGCCAAATCGTCCAATGTTCCCAACGTCGGACGCCTGAAGGATATCCTGCGCGAGGCGAAGCTGCATACCGTGTGCGAGGAGGCCTCGTGCCCCAATCTGGGCGAGTGCTTCGGCCACGGCACCGCCACTTTCATGATCCTCGGCGATCTGTGCACTCGGCGCTGTCCGTTCTGCGACGTCGGCCACGGCACGCCGCTGCCGCCTGATACGGACGAACCGCGCCACCTGGCCGAGACCATCGCGCTGATGGCGCTGAAATACGTGGTGATCACCAGTGTCGATCGCGACGACCTGCGCGACGGCGGCGCCGAACATTTCGCGCATTGCATCGCGGCGGTGCGCGCGGCCTCGCCGGCCACCCGCATCGAAATCCTCACCCCGGATTTCCGTGGCCGGCTCGACAAGGCGCTCGACATGCTCGACACCGCGCTGCCCGACGTGATGAACCACAACCTCGAAACCGTGCCGCGCCTGTACAAGGCGGTGCGCCCCGGTGCTGACTACGCGCATTCGCTGAAACTGCTGCAGGACTTCAAGGCGCGCCACCTGGACATCGTCACCAAATCCGGCCTGATGCTGGGCCTGGGCGAGGAAGACGACGAGATCCTGCAGGTGATGCGCGACCTACGCGCGCACGGCGTCGACATGCTCACCCTTGGTCAGTACCTGCAGCCCTCGCAGCACCATCTGCCGGTGCTGCGCTTCGTCACCCCCGAGCGCTTCGCCCAGTTCGAGCAGGAAGCGCTGGCGATGGGCTTCAGGCACGCCGCCTGCGGGCCGATGGTGCGGTCGAGCTACCACGCCGACCAGCAGGCCGCGGGGGTCTGATTATTTCGGGCTGATCATTTAAGCAGCCGTCGCCGGGTCAGCGCCAGTGCGACGACGTAGCCCAGGCTGCCGTAGATCAGCAGTGCGACGACGTGCAACGCGATGTCGCCGGGCACGATGCCGACGACCAGCGGGCGCGCCAGGTCGATGGCGTGGGTGAGCGGCAGCCAGGCCGACACGCCTTGCAGCAGCGGCGGTAGTTGCGACACCGGGAAGAACACGCCGCACAGCAGCACCATCGGCGTGATCACCAGGGTGAAGTAGTAGAGGAAAAAATCGTAGCTGGGCGACACCGCGTTCATCACCAGCCCCATGCCGCCGAAGCAGAAGCCGACCAGCGCCACCACCGGGATGATCCACAGCGTCATCCAGAAACTTCCGTACAGCCCCAGCCCCCAGATCACCGCGAGGATCGCCAGCCCGGAGAGCAGGCTCTTCGCCACAGCCCAGGTCAACTCGCCCAGCATCACGTCGTCGAGCGTCAGCGGCGCGTTCATGATGGCGTCCCAGGTGCGCTGCACGTGCATGCGCGAGAAGCTCGAATACAGCACCTCGAAGGTGGCGGCGTTCATCGTGCTGTAGGCCACCGTGCCGGCGGCGAGGAAGGTGATGTAGGGCATGCCGGCCACGTCCGGCATCAGGCTGCCGAGGCCGTAGCCGAGGCCGAGCATGTACAGCATCGGGTCGGCCAGATTGCCGAGGATGGACGGAATGGCGAGCTTTCTCCACACCAGGTAGTTGCGCTGCCATACCGGGATGAAGCGCCAGGAGAGGCGGGGGAGCCGCAAACCTGAATGCATTTAACCTGGGAACCGCGTGCGCGCAGCGGACTCACCCAAAAGGTGAAAGCGAGCCAGTCCGGGAAATCCGGTGTGCATGCAATTCTCGCAAGGGTGTTGAGCGGTCAATTGCGGTTTCCAGGCTTGATCAGGGATCCACCACGATGACCGTCGCCGTGCTGATGCCGCCGTACCCGTCATCGATCGAGTAGGTGAATTGCGTGCTGACGAAGGTTTGGGTGCTGAGGAAACTCAGGCTGTTGCCGACCTGTGTCACCACCCCGGTCGAGGGCTGGGTGAAGGAAACGATCCTCAGCGTGTCGCCGTCGGGGTCCGAGTCGTTGGCCAGGACATCCATCGGCCATGATCCGGAACGTCCGACTACATAGTGGTCGTCCCGGGCAACCGGCGCGGTATTCAGCACCTCGCGCGTCGTGTTCGTTTCCCGTGCGGTCTCGGCGCCGCGATAGGTGTCGACCGTCTGCTTGTGCGGGATGGTGCTCCGTAATGCGCGCCTGACCCAGGCCGGCTCCTGTTCGACGATCTCGGTTTTCCATAGCACCGCGGTTACGGGCGCGGCAGGCGCTCGCGCCTGCATCGGCGCTTCCGGTTCAACGGGGACCCGAACCTCTTCGGTCTTGTCCTGGTACTGGATGAACTCAAGCTCGACCCGGCGGTTTTTGGCTCGGGAATCGCGAGTGAAAGGATACTTCGGCTGCGCTTCGCCCAGTCCCTCGGTAACGAAGATCTCGGGCGCCAGCCTGGTGCGCTCGGCCAGATAATCGCGAACGGCAACGGCCCTGCGCAGCGACAGTTTCAGATTATAGGCATCCGATCCGAGGTCGCAGGTATGGCCGGTGACCCTGATGTTGCCGGTGTGCCCGGATGTAGCGAGGATTTGCGCCACGTGGTCCAGTTCGGCCTTCGCCTGGTCGGTGAGAACGGCCTTGTCCAACTCGAAAAACGTATCACCGGTCATGCTGGCCGTGGTTTTCACGATGCGGAGTTCGGTCTTGTACTGAACGACCGGCGCCGCCGGTTCGCGGACTTCCCTGACGGGGGCAGCCTCGGCGATGGCCGGAAATTCCACCTGCCGCACGCTGACGGTCTCACGCCACCCCGACCGTTGCGGCGCGACCGCGCCACCCAGGCTAAAACGGTAGGTAAGCTGGAAGCGGGTTCCGTCCGTATCGGTTTCGAAGTCGCCGGATTTCCTGTATTGGTCGAGCGACAGGCCGAGGCTGTGGGGCGATCCGGTGAAGAACTTTTCAACCCCGAGGGAAAGGGTGTCCTGCTTCGCGGAAAACTCATCGCTCCACTCGTGGTCGGCGCCGGCAGTGACGCGAATCTGGGCATCGGGTGCAAAATAGGCCACGCGCATGCCGACTCCATGCCGATACGCGCGCTCGAAAAATCGCGTGTAAGTGGTGGTGGTCGTGGTGTCGATGTAGGGCTTGCCCGCATCGGTGCCGCTTTGCTGGGTCGTCTCGTCCGTGACAAGCACCGGCCCGACCCAGCGCTGGTCGCTCAAGCCCGTGGCGTAGCTCAGGCTGCCGGACCAGTTCTCGCGTTCCAGACCAAGTCCGACGGTGAACTTCCTGTCGTCGTCCCGGTTGCGGTCGAGCGCCGCGAACATCTTGCGGACAACGCCGTCAGTCTCGGGCTGGCCGTCCTGTCCCGCGATCCAGTTGTAGTCGAGCCTCAGCCCGCCGCCGCCGTTGCCCAGCCATGCCTGCGCAATCCACGCGGACAGGGATTCTTCGTGCAGAACGTGACTGGCCTGGCCGTGAATCCGGCCGTCCTGGTCGACGCCGACCCCGACCAGGGACAATCCTCCCGTATAGCTCAGGCTGCCTTCAGCGGAAATCGCCGGCGCCCCCGTCGCATCGGCGCTGGTCGCGCCGGGATTCGGGTTCTGCGCGAACGCAGCGGACGACGCACTAAAAGTTGCAGCGACTGCGACCGCTATAGAGGTTGTTTGAAATCGCAGGCTTGGTCGAGCGGTATTCGGGCTGGGCAGGGTTTTTTTCATTGTGAAGTCACTCGTTTCCGACACGAAAGAGAAAGAATTGATGCGGCACGATAGATACTTGCCATTGCATGCCGTGGATACCCGGCGATTCGCCGTCTTGCGGGCATGGTCTGGCGCCTGTTCGTTGCATCATGGCCAGGGGTAGTCATGGCAGGTTCGGAGGCCATTATACCCGGCGGTGCTTTTCCCACGCCCCTGGTTCATCGTTCGCCGCCGGTTTCCGGGGCGGGGATATCCCGGGAGGCAAGCACAATGAAGGCCGGTCATGTGCGCCGCTGACGGACAAATCCGGCGCATAAAAATTATTGTGGACTTTCGCGAACTATTGCAGCCTGCGCAATAGTCACTTTTAACCCGGATTTTTGTGGGAGCGGCCTTGGCCGCGATTGATGCGCCGCCGAGCAGGGAACGCGATATTACGGCGGATTCACGGCCGTTTCGTTTCCACTCTAAGGCTTCAGCGATTTGAAGACGGGCCCCCACGAAGGGTGCCCCGATTCCGCCGGGGTCAATTCAAATTTCGGGTCAAGCGCCAGCGCCTTGCTGAACTCGCCGCGGCATGACTTGATTCGCGACTGGGCGCAATGGATAAAAGCCAGGTACTTGTGCGCCGCCACCTGGTCGGAATTGCGCGGCAGCCCTGCTGAAAGCGCGTTCTCCAGAAGCTGCGCGGATTTTTTGTAATCCCCGTCCTCGTAAGCCCGGATTCCCGACGACAGGTCCTGTTGCGCCTTGCTGGGTTCGGTTTTGGACGACCCCGTGTCCCGCACGCCGGGGGCGACGCAGGCGGTCATCAGCAGCGCAGTGAAAAGCAGCACCCCTATCTGTTTCATGGCCATATCCCTATTTGAACTTGTGCTTGATCTTGAGCGACTCGCCGGATTTCAGGTTGACGGTACCACGATAGGGCGCGAATTGCTGATTGCGTATTTCCACATTGTGCTTGCCCGCATCCAGTTGCAGCGAGGTGAGCGGGGGGGAGACGCCGACGCTTTTGCCGTCGACAAACACTTCGCCCCAGGGCGTAACCGCGAACATTACGCTGGCTTTCGCCGGTGTCGCGGAAACCGGGGCAGGTGCGTTTTCGGGTGCGGAAACTTCTGAAGCGGGCGAAACCTTCGGGTCCCGCGCGGCAGGCGCGGCCGCAATGGCCGGGGTTTCCGCCGGCGGCGCCGTATTGCCCGGAATTTCCATGGGCGGTTGTGCTTCCGGTACCCCGGATGGGGGTTCGGTAACCGGCATCTCCACAAGCGGCGCGGTTTCCTGGACTGCCACTTGGGCACTATCGGGTTGAGGGCTCTGCGAATAAATCACGAACGCGGCGGCGATCAAAAGCGGAACCGCAAGGAGAAATAGCGACTTGCGGTGCTGATGCGCCTTCGTCAGAAGAGAGGTGGATTTACCCCTGGCTGGCTCCCCTTTGCCGGCGGGCGAGGGTTTAAGCTCATGGGCCCTGTTCGGGGGCAGGAACACGGTGGCGTCTTGCTCCCCCGCCGGCGTTCTTGCGCGTATCGGTTTTGCCGGCTCGCTGCCCGCGACGGGCCTGGGCGCTTCCTGGGGAAGGGCGGCTTCATGGTTTCCCAGATCCCGCGCGAACTCCAGCGCGGTCTGGTAACGATCCTCGGGGCGCTTCGATAGCGCCCGGCTGACGATCCGGTCGAACTTCGCCGGTATCCGGGGGTTGATCGTGCTGGGCGGCACGGGCTCTTCGTGCAGGATCTTGTACATGATGGCGCTCAGGTTGTCGCCATTGAACGGCGTCACCCCGGTCAGCATTTCGTACAGCACCACGCCCAGGGCGAAAATATCGGTCTTGCCGTCCGTTGACTTGCCGACCACCTGCTCCGGCGCCATGTACTTGGGCGAGCCGAGGACGGTGCCAACCTGGGTGCGCGAGCCGGTGGGAACCTGGGCAATGCCGAAGTCCATGATCTTGACGTCACGGCTGGGCGTGATCATGATGTTCGCAGGCTTGATGTCGCGGTGCACCACCTGGTTTTCGTGCGCGTAGTTCAGGCCGTTCGCGATGCGCGCGGCAATCCTGCCGATCAGTTCGATTGGCAGCACCAATCCGGAATCGAGCATCTCGCGCAGCGACTCGCCTTCGAGATATTCCATCGCGATATAGGCGACATCGTCGATTTCGCCTACATCGTAAATGGTGACGATGTTGGCGTGGCTCAGTCGGCCCGCGGACTTGGCCTCGCGGTAGAACCGCTCCTCGAACTCGGCACGTTCCTCTTTCGAGAGATTGAGGTTGATCGTCTTGATGGCGACGGCGCGTTCGATGACGGGGTCGACCGCCTTGTAGACGGTTCCCATCGCGCCCTGCCCAAGCGCGGATATCACTTCATAACGACCGATTCGAGTTTGGCTGAGCATGTGGATGGCTGGGCGGATGGCTTGCTTTGAGGCGTTTCCAGGTGAGAGAATTACGTGCAGCGGATTATAACAAAGACCAAGAGACCATCACTTTGACAAACACTGCATCTGCTTCCGTCACACCCCTTTCGCTTGAAATCGCGGCCATGACCGACCCCGGTCTGCTGCGAAGCCTGAACGAGGACAGCATCGCCACAGTCGACGAACTTGGTCTGCTGGTGCTGGCCGATGGCATGGGGGGCTACCAGTCCGGCGATGTGGCCAGCACCCTGACCACCCAGGTCGTCGTGGAAGGGTTGACCCAGGAACTGCAGGGCAAACCGAATACCAGCAGTGGCCTTGCTACCGTTGTCGAGACCGTCGTAAAAAGGGCCAACAAGGCGATTTACCTGGAAGGTCAGCAACGCGCGCAGCGTACCCACTCCAGCCAGGATCAGGCCATGGGTTCAACCCTGGCGCTTCTGCTGCTCCGGAGCAATCGGATCACGATGGCCCATGTCGGCGATTCACGCATCTACCGTCTGCGCGATAAGCACCTGGAATTGATGACCCATGATCATTCCCTGCTGCAGGAGCAGATCGATCTCGGAATACTCAGCGCCGAGGCTGCCGCGAGCTCGCACAACCGCCATCTGGTGACGCGCGGGCTGGGGCTGAAGGCCGACGTGGAAGTTGCGCTGGACGAGTGCGAGGCCCTGCCTGGCGACATCTATCTGCTCTGCTCGGACGGTC
>JAUPLV010000111.1 GCA_030836725.1 Pseudomonadota bacterium
CGACCCGGGCGCATGATCCTAAAAACCGCAGTTGACCGCTCGTCACCCTTGCAAACGCCGCATGAATACAAAATTGAGTGCCTTCGATGCCGTTCACCCGATGGGTAAGTCCGCTACACGCCCGATGGCACGCCTGCTCGTGCGCCTGCCTTTGTCGCGCCTCCTTGCGGGCCCCGGCCCGCGGCGTCGTTGCTTCGCGGCAGCCCCCCGATCAGACGCACCCTCGGGCGCGTCCAACTGCGGTTTCTAGGATGATCTTCCTGACCCCGGATGGGGCGTGCTGGGGATAAACCCCCAGTCAAAGCTGGCCGAATATCATGTCCGCCTATCTCAACACCCGTGTCAGTCTGTTTTCCGGGCGCATCTGGCAGGACGAGGAATTGGATGCGCTGGTCGGCGAGCCGGATGATGCCGTTGCCAGCGCGCTCAACCGGCGCGGCCTGCGGCAACTGGCGGCGCACTACGACAGCCTGGCCGCTCCTCGGCAGGACTCCCGCTCTCTGGAGCAGCGCATCATCGCGCAGATTCTGGACGAGACGCGGATACTGATCCGCCCCCTGTCCGGCCACGCGCGCAATTTCCTGACTTTCTGGACAGCGCGTTTCGAGATTTCCAACGTGAAGACGCTGCTGCGCAGCAAGATGATGGATGAGCGTCCAGCCGTCGCGCTTTCCCGGCTGACGCCGATGGGGGCATTCGGCCGCCTTGACGATCAGGCGCTTGCGCACGCCGAAGACGTCGGCGAACTGTTGCGGCGGCTGGAGGCCGGTCCGTATGCCGGCATCGTCCACCCTGCACGGCTCGCTTTCGAACAGAGCCACGATCCCTTTACGCTGGATGCGGCGCTCGACCACGGCTATTACGAAGGCCTGATCCTGCGCGCCCGGCCGCTGGAAAAAAGCCTGGGCAGCGCCTTCCACGGCCTGATGGCCGGCCTGATCGACCGCATCAACCTGGTCTGGCTGCTGCGCTACCGTTTCAACTATAAGCTGCCGCCGGCGCAGGTCTATTACCTGCTGCTCGGGTCCCGCTATGGCTTGCCCGGTGCGCGGCTGCGCGAACTGGCGGCGCTCGGCAGCCCGGCTGCCGTGCTGGCCGCGCTGCCGCATGAATGGCGGATGCGCCTGGCCGGAGCAACCGACATTCCCGCCGTGTTTTCCCGCATGGAGCACCTGGCGGCAGGGCAGGCCGCACGCATCCTGCGTTCCGGTGCGCCGGACATTGCTCGCGCCTTTGCCTATCTGCTGCTGCGCGAACGCGACCTGAGGGCGATTCGCGCCATATTGCGCGGCCGTCACCTCGGCCTTCCCGATGCCGACATCCGGCTCGCATTGCAGCGCACGTCCCGCGAGGCAAGCTGATGTTCCGCACCGAACCGTTGTTGCGAATCCAACTGCTGGCACTGGCATCCGAAGCCCAGGATGTTGCGCTGGAACTCGCCCGGTTCGGCGTATTCAACCCTGCCGGCGGTGCGCCGGATGCGCTTTCCGAGTCACCCGCGGAGCGTTATCGCGAGATCTGGCTGGAAGCGGATTCCCGGCTGGGCAAGTTGCTTGAACAGTGCGGCAGCCTGGGTCCACTGGCAATTCCCCACGATGCCGCGGCGCCCTCGCTCGCCGACCTGCTGGAACTGAACGACTGGCTCAAGGAGGTGTGGGTCGCTTGTCTGGGCTGTCACGAAGACGGAATCCGCATTACGGACGAACGCAGGCATCTGGCTGCGCTGGAAGAAACCCTGGCGCGGCTTGAGCGGCTCAATGTCGATCTGGCACGTCTGTTGCGCTCCGGCAGTCTGCTGGCGGTCGGCATCGGCAGCCTGCCAGCGGCAGAGCTGCAGAGGGTCACCGAAGCCCTGTCGATGGCGGGCCACATGGTGTCCCGTTTCGACCGGGTGGGCGACCAGATATTTGCCGTCGTTGCCGGTCCGCGCAGCCGCCATGACGAGGTGCGTGGCGTGCTGGCCCAGGCCGGATGGCGTGAACTCGCGATCCCGGATGAATTTCGTACCCATCCCAAGGCGGCGCGTGTCTGGCTGGAAATGGCACGCAGGGGGCTGGAAGCAAGTTCCGGCGAGCAGTGCCAGCTCACCGACAGCCTGCGCGAGCGGTTTGGCCCGCATTTGCAGGAAGCCCGTCAGCGCCTTGCCCTGGCGCGGCCGCTGGCCGAAGCGGCGCTTGCCGGCGTAGGCGGCAAGGGCGGGCTCGTCGCCCTGGCCGGCTGGGTGCCGCGGCGGCAGGCGGACGACTTGCGCAGGACGTTGAATGCGCGCTTCGACGGGCGCTACTGGCTCGATCAGCGCGAGCCGGACGCTGCCGAGGTTTCCATGACGCCTTCGCTGGTGCGCTATCCGGGCTGGCTGAAGCCGTTCATGCCGCTGGTCAAAAGCTACGGCATCCCCCGCTATGGGGAGTTCGACCCCACGCTGCCGTTCGCCTTCGCCTATCTGCTGCTGTTCGGCGCCATGTTTGGCGATGTCGGACACGGAGGCATCGTCCTGCTGCTGTCGCTGGCCCTGCTGCCGCGGCTCGGGCGGATGGCGTCGGTGGGCATCGCGGCAGGCGCCGTGTCGATGCTGTTCGGCCTGCTCTACGGCAGCGTGTTCGGTTACGAGGACATCATCGAACCCGTCTGGCTTTCCCCGCTGCACGATCCGGTCAGGGTCCTCGGTCTGGCCGTGGGCTTCGGTGTCGCTTTCATCGTCTTCACCCTGCTGGTCAACATACGCAACAAATGGGCAGCCGGTCATTTCGGCGAGGCGCTGTTCGATTCGGGCGGCCTCGCCGGGCTGGCGTTCTACCTCGGCGCCGTGGGTGGCCTGGCGGATTTCGCGGGCCTCGCCGATCTTGCCCGGCCGGCCTGGGGGGGGGCTGCGCTGGGCCTGTC
Organism: Pseudomonadota bacterium; assembly: GCA_030836725.1. Taxonomy (GTDB): domain Bacteria; phylum Pseudomonadota; class Gammaproteobacteria; order Burkholderiales; family Thiobacillaceae; genus Thiobacillus. The sequence goes on from JAUPLV010000111.1 coordinate 2,884, forward strand.
GGGAGTGGTCGTGTACAAATGGATCGAAGCGAAATCCGGATTCTGGGAACGGGTGCTGGTAACCTCGATCGAGACGCTTGAAACCGCCATCAATCTGTTTTCGAATACGCTGTCGTTCATGCGGGTGGCGGCCTTCAGCCTCAACCACGTGGCGCTGGCGCTGGCGGTATTCGCCCTGGCCGCCGGACTGGGGGCTGCCGGGCACGGGTTGACTTTATTGCTGGGCAATATCGTCATCATCGTGCTGGAGGGGGCGATTGTCGCGATTCAGGCGCTGCGCCTGATGTATTTCGAGGGATTTTCGCGTTTCTTCAGCGGCGACGGCGTCGAATTCGCGCCGCTGCGGCTGGAGAAAAGCGTGAGCCGTTAGCCGTGAGTTGTGAGCGGAATACCGGATTTTCCCGCCTCACTGCCCAGCGCCAACCGTTCACTTAGTGCAAAGGAGACAAAATGACCTGGCTGATCGCAATGATGGGGTTTTCAGTGGCCGCGACGATAGGCGCGGGCATCTGGCTGGAACTCAAGCCGCGTGCATTGCCGGCGTCCGCCGTGCTCAAAAACGGCCTGCTGGCCAATCTGCTGTTGTTCGGTCTTGGGCTGGCTGGCGCCATGCTGCTGGGCGTACAGGAAGCGATGGCGGCCGAACCCGTGGCCGGCGCAGCGGCGGAGATCACCCTGGGCAAGGGCCTGGCTCTGCTCGGTATCGGACTTCCAACCGGTCTGGCGGCCATCGCCGCGGCCATGGCGCTCGGTCCCATCGGTTCCGCGGCGCTGGCGGTGATCGCCGAGAAGCCCGAAATGTTCGGTCGCACCCTGGTATACATGGGCCTGGCCGAAGGGATTGCGATTTACGGCCTGGTCATGTCCATCCTGATGCTCGGCAAGCTTTGATGAGGCAGCCCGAAACCGAACCCTGCCCCGGCAGCGCAAGGCTGGTGGTGCTGGGCAGCGCCGGACTCGCCGGCGGCTTCGGCCTGATCGGCGCCGAGGTGCACGCCGACGCCGACCCGGCCACGGTGGAGTCGGTGCTGGAGCAACTGGTCGACAGCGGCGACGAAGCGCTGGTGCTGCTGGAAACCCATCTCGCCCACGGCGGCGGATTCTGGCTGGATCGCCTGCGCAACGAAGGCGGCCGCATCGTCATCACCGAACTGCCCCCGTTGCCCGCGCCGCACGATTACGCGCCGGCGGTGGACCGCGTGGTGCGGGCGGTGCTGGGTCCGGATGCGCTGAAGTGAATGCGGTTTGCAAAGCACTCTGGTCTTGAGTCCCGGGGCTTGGATTAATGGAGCGATAGTGGAAGCGGATATGCAGGTTTCCCAACTCGAAAAAGCGCTGATCGAACAGGCCGATTCGCTGGCGCGCGAACAATTGCGGAACGCCGAAACAGCGCGCGCGCGCATTTTCTCCGAGTCGGCGGAAAAGCTGCGGCTGGGCGAGGCGCGTGAAATTCTTGCCGCCAGGATCGAGGCCGAGCAACTGGTGCGGCGGCAGACCCAGGCGGCGGAAACGCGGCTGGCCGCCGAGCTCGACCGCTTGCGCTGGGCCTTGACCGAAGCCACGCTGGCCGGGGTGAAAGCGGCATTTCAGGCATTGGCGCAGGATGATGAGCGCTATATGGAGGTGCTCGAAGCCTGGCTGGGCGCGGCGGCGCAGGCGCTGCCGCCGGGCGATCTGGTGGCGGAAGTACGGCCCGAGGATGAAAAGCGCCTGGCGCCGCGGTGGGCCGAAATCACCGCCCGTGCCGCGCCGGGACGCGTCGTGGCGCTCGCCAGCCACAGCCAGCCGAGCGAAGGCGGCATCCGCGTCCGCCTGGCCGACAATCGGGTGCAACTCGACCAGACCTTCGAAGCCCGGCGGCAGCGTCTGGCCGACGACCTGGCCAGGGTGGCGGTGGAACGCATGTTCGCCAGCGCACCCGATCTCGGCACGCTCATTCACGGATAGGGCACATGGGCAAAATCCTCGAAATCAACGGCCCCCTGGTCAGGCTCGAACTGTCGGAGACGCTCATCGGCGAACAGGTGCGGGTCGGGCGCATGGGACTGGTCGGCGAGGTGATCGGCCGCGACGGCGACACCGCCCTGGCGCAGATGTATGAAGACACCGCAGGACTGCGTCCCGGCGAGGTCGCGGAAGGACTGGGCTGGCCGCTTTCGGTGGAACTCGGGCCGGGATTGCTGGGGGCCATCTTCGACGGCGTGCAGCGGCCATTGCGGGCGGTACGGGAACAAAGCGGCGATCGCATCGCACGCGGCGTCGCCGTGCCTTCGCTGCCGCGCGACAAACGCTGGCATTTCGTGCCCGATCCCGGGCTGCACGCCGGGAGCACGCTGGCGGGCGGCGCCGTGCTCGGCTCGGTGCGGGAAACCGAATCCATCCTGCATCGCATCCTGACCCCGCCTCCGATCAAGGGCGAGTTGCTGGAACTGGCGCCGGAAGGCGATTACACGGTGGAGGAAACGATCGGCCGGGTGAAGCTGCCCGACGGCCGCATCGAGAAGTTGTTTTTGTTCCACCGCTGGCCGGTGCGCACGCCGCGTCCGTTCAAACAGCGCGACCATGCGGTGGCGCCCCTGATCACCGGGCAGCGCATCCTCGACACCTTCTACCCGCTTTTGAAAGGCGGCAAGGCCGCGATCCCCGGCCCTTTCGGCGCCGGCAAGACCATGCTGCAGCAGCAGATCGCGCGCTGGTGCAACGCCGAGATCGTCATCTACGTCGGCTGCGGCGAACGCGGCAACGAGCTTACCGACGTGCTTGAATCCATGCCCGAACTGACCGATCCGCACAGCGGCCGCCCGCTGATGGAGCGCACCCTGCTGGTGGCGAACACCTCCAACATGCCGGTGGTGGCGCGCGAAGCCTCGATCTACGTCGGCATCACGCTGGCCGAATATTTCCGCGACCAGGGGTTTGATGTGGTGATGGTGGCCGACTCGACCAGCCGCTGGGCCGAAGCGTTGCGGGAGGTCGCCGGCCGTCTTGGCCAGATGCCGGTGGAGGAGGGTTATCCGGCCTATCTTGGGTCGCGCCTCGCCGCATTCTACGAGCGCGCCGGGCGGGTCGAAACCTTCGCCGGCGGCCACGGTTCGGTGACGCTGATCGGGGCGGTATCGCCGCCTGGCGGCGACTTTTCCGAGCCGGTCACCAGCCACACCAAGGAGATCGTCCAGACCTTCTGGGCGCTGTCGAAGGAATTCGCCGACGCCCGCCATTACCCGGCGGTCGACTGGCTGGAGAGCTTTTCCGGCTATGTGCGTTCCGCCGCGAAGTGGTGGGCGCAAAACGTCGATCCGAACTGGGAAAGCGCGCGCGCCGAGGCGCTCGATCTGCTCGCCGACTCCGAGGAATTGCAGCGCATCGTCAACCTCGTCGGCGTCGAGGCCCTGTCTTCCGAACAGCGCTGGACGCTGGAAGCCGCCGGCCTGATCAAGGAAGGTCTGCTGCAGCAGTCGGCCACCGACGAAGTCGACAGCTTCGCCTCCCCGGAAAAGCAGTACGCGCTGCTGGCGGCGCTGCTGGAAATCCATCGCCAGGGCATGAAACTGGTGAAGCTCGGCGCCCCGGCCCGGCGCCTGATCCAGATGCCGCTGCTGGCGCAGGCGCGGCGCTGGAAGAGTCAGCACGGCTCGGATGATCTCCCTGCGCTGAAGGCCAGGATCGCGGCGATCCCGGAGGCGTTCGAACCATTGTTGCAGGAGTACGCGCAATCCTCCCGCACGCCTTTGAAAGATGAAATTCAGACATGACGTGGTATGCGAAGGCTCGGGCCGGTTGTGACTGCCTCACCCTCTCCCCAACCCCTCTGATGGAACTACTAGCCATTCGACTAAGCCCGCAAGCGGGCAAGTCGATGGTTATCCCCTCAAGGGAGAGGGGCTCAAACGCGTGTTCCCTTTGCAGGTCTCCCTCTCCCTTGCCCCAAGGAATACCGTCCCTGCGGGACATAAGGGGTGAGGGCTGGAAGAGTCCGCATGCGTTGGAAAACCTCGCTGCGTTGCAGGTGAAGATGGCAGCCACTCCAGATGCGTTCGAACCGCTGCAGCAGGAATATGCGAAATTCCCCTCTCCCTTGCCCCAAGGGATACCGTCCCTGCGGGACATAAGGGGAGAGGGGCTAGGGGAGAGGGTGAGCGCGCAAGCGCCAGGGCCACAACCATGAAACAACTCGACTTCGCCCGCCAACTTCG
>JAUPLV010000112.1 GCA_030836725.1 Pseudomonadota bacterium
TCACCCAGGACGACGCGCACATCTTCTGCACCGAAGAGCAGATCGAGCAGGAAGTGGCCGACTTCATCGTCATGCTGCAAAAGGTCTACGCCGATTTCGGCTTCAACGACGTGCTGGTCAAGCTGTCGACCCGCCCGGAAAAGCGCGTCGGCTCGGACGAAAGCTGGGACAAGGCGGAAGCCGCCCTGGCGGCGGCGCTGGATAAAAATGGACTGGCCTACGACCTGCAGCCGGGCGAGGGCGCGTTCTACGGCCCCAAGATCGAGTTCACGCTGAAGGACACCCTCGGCCGCCTGTGGCAGTGCGGCACCATCCAGCTCGACTTCAACCTGCCGGTGCGTCTCGATGCCGAGTTCGTCGACGAGGACAACAGCCGCAAGCCCCCGGTGATGCTGCATCGCGCGATCCTCGGTTCGATGGAGCGCTTCATCGGCATCCTGATTGAGCACCATGCCGGCAACTTCCCGCTGTGGCTGGCGCCGGTGCAGGCGATGGTGATGAACATCAGCGAGCATCAGGCCGGCTATGCGCAAAAAGTCACCCAGGCGCTGCGCCAGGCCGGCATCCGCGCGGTATCGGACTTGAGTAATAACAAGATTACTTATAAAATCCGCGAACATAGCTTGCAGAAGCTGCCTTATCAGGTGGTCGTCGGCGACAAGGAAATGGAGACCGGTGTGGTTTCCGTCCGTGCCCGCGGCAACCAGGACCTGGGGCAGCTCGGTTTGGATGACTTGATTGCGCGCCTGAAAGCGGAAACGCTGGCGCGCCAGTAACAGCGGTCAAACAAGGCGTCGGGACTCTGTTCCGCGCCTTCTTTGTTTATTGTTTGACCTTTTTGCCTCGGCGCGCCGCGTCAGGTTTTTATTTGGAGTACAACTCATCGCGACAGAAAAGAAACAGACACGCATCAATGGTGAAATCACGACCCCTGAGGTGCGTTTGGTCGGTGTGGAAGGCGAGCAGCTTGGCATTGTGAAGATTGTCGATGCCCTGCGTCAGGCAGAAGAAGCTGACCTGGATCTTGTGGAAATTGCGCCGACGGCCCAGCCGCCCGTGTGCAAGATCATGGACTACGGCAAGTTCAAGTACCAGGAAAGCAAGAAGCAGCACGAAGCCAAGCTGAAGCAGAAGCAGGTCCAGATCAAGGAAATCAAGTTCCGTCCGGGTACCGACGAGGGCGATTACCAGATCAAACTGCGTAACCTGATCAAGTTTCTTGAAGAAGGCGATAAGACCAAGATCACGCTGCGTTTCCGCGGCCGCGAGATGGCCCACCAGGAAATCGGCATGGCTCAGTTGCGGCGCGTGTCGGCGGATCTGGCCGAGTTGGCGGTGGTTGAGCAGTTCCCCAAGATGGAAGGCCGCCAGTTGGTGATGATGCTGGCGCCGAAAAAGAAAATTTGAGTTTTACGAGACCGGCGTTTCTCGGTCCCTGGCGGGTTAAGCTAGCGGGTCAATACGCCACAATACGTGCAGTCGGGTAGTTGAAGCATTCCACGTCGTGGGATCACCTGGCCGCATGAGATAAAAAGGAAGCATCATGCCTAAGATGAAAAGCAAGAGCGGCGCCGCCAAACGGTTCCGCGCGCTGGGCGGCGGCGGATTCAAGCGCTCGCACGCGTTCATGCGTCACATTCTCACCAAGAAGAGCACCAAGCGTAAGCGCCAGTTGCGCGGCATGGAAACTGTCAATGCCAGCAACCACAAAGCGGTTGCACGTATGTTGCCCTACGCATAAAGGAGAAAGACCATGCCACGCGTCAAACGGGGCGTAACCGCCCGAGCCAGTCACAAGAAAATCATCAACGCCGCCAAAGGCTATCGCGGCCGTCGCAAGAACGTATTCCGCGTCGCCAACGAAGCGGTGATGAAAGCCGGTCAGTACCAGTATCGCGACCGTCGTCAGCGCAAGCGCCAGTTCCGCAGGCTGTGGATTGCCCGTATCAACGCGGCCTCGCGTCAATACGGCCTGACCTATAGCGTGTTCATGAACGGCCTGTCGCGCGCTGAAATCGGAATCGACCGCAAGGTACTGTCCGACATCGCGATTTTCGACAAGGATGCCTTTGCCAAGATCGTCGATCAGGTCAAGGCCAAGCTGGCGGCGTAAGCCGTCAAACTGTCACAAAAAAAGGCCGCAAGGCCTTTTTTTGTTTGTTGTTTTTTGAACGAGTCTATCCGCGAAGGATGCGAAAAAACTCGAAGGTCGAATGATTCTTTCTTCGTGCTTTCGCGCACTTCGCGGATAAATTCCTGATATAAAAAAACCGCCATGCGCAATCCAAACGAAATCCTTGTCGCCGCGCTTGCCGCGATTCACTCCAGTCCCGACCTGCAGACACTGGAACAGGTCAAGGCGGCCTATCTGGGCAAGAGCGGCCAGCTGACCGAACTGCTGAAAAGCCTGGGCGCGATGCCCGCCGACGAGCGCAAGACCGCCGGCGCCCGCATCAACGAAGCCAAGCAGGCGATGGAAGCAGCGTTAAAAGCCCGCCGCGACGCGCTGCAGCAGGGCGACCTGAGTCGCAAACTGGCTGAGGAAACGCTGGACGTGACGTTGCCGGGACGGGGCATGGGGCATGGCGGCCTGCATCCGGTTTCGCGCACCCTGTCGCGCATCCAGGCGCTGTTCCGTTCGATCGGCTTCGAGGTGGCGACCGGCCCCGAAATCGAGACCGATTTCTACAATTTCACCGCGCTCAACATCCCGGAAGATCATCCGGCGCGGGCGATGCACGACACTTTCTATCTGCGGAGCGGGGAATTGCTGCGTACCCACACCTCGCCGGTGCAGGTGCGCTACATGCAAAACCATCAGCCGCCGCTACGCATCATTGCGCCGGGGCGGGTGTACCGCTGCGATTCCGATGTGACGCACACGCCGATGTTCCATCAGATCGAGGGTCTGTGGGTCGACGAGTCGGTTTCGTTCGCCGACCTCAAGGGCGTGCTGGCCGACTTCATGCGCAACTTTTTCGAGCGCGACGATCTGCCGGTGCGATTCCGTCCATCCTTCTTTCCGTTCACCGAGCCCTCGGCGGAAATGGATATCGGCTGTGTGATGTGCGGCGGCGAAGGCTGCCGCGTGTGCTCGCACACCGGCTGGCTGGAAGTGCTGGGCTGCGGCATGGTGCATCCCAACGTGTTCAGGCATGTCGACATCGATACCGAGCGCTTTGTCGGCTTTGCCTTCGGCCTGGGTGTGGAACGCCTGGCCATGCTGCGTTACGGTGTCGACGACCTGCGGTTGTTCTTTGAGAACGATTTGCGTTTTCTTAAGCAATTCAACTAATTAGGGCTAAAACATCATGCAATTTCCGGAATCCTGGTTGCGCAGCCTCGTCAACCCCGCACTCGATTCGTCGCAACTGGCGCATGCACTGACCATGGCCGGGCTGGAGGTGGAAGCCATGACGCCGGCCGCACCGCCCTTCAACAACGTGGTGGTGGCCGAAATCCTGTCGGTGAAAAAGCACCCCGATGCCGACCGCCTGCGCGTGTGCGAGGTGAATGTCGGTGAAGCTGCGCCGGTCACCATCGTGTGCGGTGCGCCGAATGCCGCGGCCGGTCTCAAGGTGCCGTGCGCGCGTCCGGGCGCCAAATTGCCCGACTTGGAAATCAAGGTGGCCAAGGTTCGCGGCGTCGAATCATTCGGCATGCTGTGCTCGACCAGGGAACTGGGGCTGGAAGGCGCCGCCGACGGCCTGATGGTGCTGCCGGATGACGCGCCGGTGGGCAAGGATTTCCGCGAATGGCTCAATCTGGATGACACTCTTGTTACGCTGAAACTTACGCCTAACCGCGCGGATTGTCTTTCGATGCAGGGTCTGGTGCGCGAAATCGGGGCGATCACCGGGGTCGAGGTGCGACTGCCGCAGATCGCCGAGGTCGCCAGCAGCATTGACTACACGCTGCCAGTGCGAGTGTTGGCGCCCGAAGCCTGTCCGCTCTATCTGGGACGCGCGGTGCGCGGCATCGACGTTCAGGCCAAGACGCCGCGCTGGATGGTGGAGCGTCTGGAGCGCTGCGGCATTCGTCCGCTGCTGGCGCCGGTCGACATCACCAACTACGTCATGCTCGAACTCGGCCAGCCGATGCATGCCTTCGCCCTGACGCGCATCAACGGCAGCATCGAGGTGCGGCTGGCGCGTCCCGGCGAGAAACTCGAGTTGCTGAACGGCCAGACGGCCGAACTCGCCCCCGACATGCTGGTCGTTGCCGATGCCAGCGGGCCGCTGGCGCTGGCCGGAATCATGGGTGGACTGTCGAGCAGCGTGGAGCGTTTCACCGTCGACGTCGTGCTTGAAGCCGCGTTTTTTGCGCCGACGGCGATCGCCGGACGCGCGCGGCGGCTGGGTTTGTCCACCGATTCGTCACACCGCTTCGAGCGTGGCGTCGATTTCGGCGCTACCCGCCAGGCGATGGAACGCGCGACCCAGTTGTTGATCGAGATCTGCGGCGGCCGACCGGGCCCGATCACCGAAGCGAAGGCGGAATTGCCGCAACGGCAGCCGATCACCCTGCGCCTCGAACGGTTGAAGCGCGTGGCGGGAATCGAATTCGACACGGATCAGGTGATCCGCAACCTTGCCGCGCTCGGCGCAATTGTGGAACGCCATGACGACCGCCTCATTGTCACGCCGCCGAGCTTCCGTTTCGACCTCGCGATCGAGGAAGACCTGATCGAAGAGGCGGTGCGCCTGTTCGGCTACGACAACATTCCCGCCAAGCCGCCAGCGGCCCCCTCGCGCATGCTTGCGCAGGATGAAACCCGGCTGGCCGATGACACTCTTCGTCAGATGATGGTCGATCTGGATTACCAGGAAGTCATCACCTACAGCTTTGTGGATCCGTCGTGGGAAACGGCACTGGATCCCGAGTCTCGCCCGCTGCCGCTTGCCAATCCGCTTGCCAGCCAGATGTCGGCGATGCGCACCACCCTGTGGGGAGGTCTGATCGAAACCCTGCGCCATAACCTCAACCGCCAGCAGGAACGTGTACGCATTTTCGAACTGGGGCGGGTCTACGCATCGCTCGACGAGCAGCCGATGAGGCTGGGAGGACTGGTTTACGGCAATCTGCAGCCCGAGCAATGGGGCACGCAGCCGCGGCGCGTCGATTTCTTCGACCTCAAGGGCGATCTGGAGCGGCTGTTCGGTCATGCGCTCGAGGCGCGGCGAGGCGCTCATTCCGCCCTGCATCCGGGGCAGAGCGCCGAACTTTGGGTCGATGGCCAGGCCGTCGGCTGGATCGGCGCCCTGCACCCGCGCCTGGTGCAGAGCCTGGATCTGCCAGCCGCCCCAGTGTTGTTCGAACTCGACACTCAGACGCTCGCCTGGCGTGACATGCCGCGTCACGCGAGTTTGTCGCGTTTTCCGCAGGTACGGCGCGATCTGGCCTTCGTGCTGGACGCACAGACCCCGGCGGGCGAACTGTTGGCGGTGTTGCGCGGGGCTGCAACCGAACAGGTTCAGTCGATCGATGTGTTCGACGACTACCGTGGAAAAGGCATCGCTGAAAACCAAAAAAGCCTTGCTATCCGGGTGCTTATGCAAGATACTGAACGCACATTGACGGATCAGGAGGTGGAGGAAGCCGTGCAAAAACTGGTCGGCGCCGCGCTTCGTCAGTGCAATGCCAGCTTGCGTGCGTGACGCAATTTTCAGCAGCCAACCCTGCCAAAACGACCATGACCACCCTCACCAAAGCCGACCTGGCCGAACTGCTTTTCGAAAAAGTAGGTCTGAACAAACGTGAGGCCAAGGATGTCGTCGAGTCGTTTTTCGATGAAATCCGGCTGTCGCTTGAAAAGGGCGATATCGTCAAGCTGTCCGGCTTCGGCAACTTTCAGTGCCGCGAGAAACCCCAGCGTCCGGGCCGCAACCCAAAAACAGGCGAAGAAATGCCGATTTCCGCGCGTCGCGTGGTGACTTTCCACGCCAGCCAGAAACTCAAATCCCAAGTCGAAGGCGCCCAAATTGGAACGCCCAGCACGGAGTGAACTCCCGCCGATCCCGGCCAAACGCTACTTCACCATCGGTGAAGTCTCCGAGTTGTGCGCCGTCAAGGCGCATGTGCTGCGTTACTGGGAGCAGGAATTCACCCAGCTGCGCCCGGTCAAGCGGCGCGGCAACCGGCGTTACTACCAGCATCACGAGGTGCTGCTGATCCGTCGCATCCGCGAACTGCTTTATGAAGAGGGTTTCACCATCAGCGGCGCGCGCCAGCGGCTGGAGCATGACACGGGTGCGCTCCCCAAGCCCGCGCCGGCATCGGCTGCAACAATGCTGGATACCGCTAAACTGCGCGTGGAAATCGCAGCCATCCTGAAAATATTGAGCTGACGGGCTTCCTCCAGACGACGCTACTCTGTTAGAATCTGGGGCTTCGTCGGGGCGTAGCGCAGCCTGGTAGCGCACTTGCATGGGGTGCAAGGGGTCGGAAGTTCGAATCTTCTCGCCCCGACCAATAAATCAATGAGTCAGGGCCGGTTAATCCCGGCCCTTTTTCATTTCGGTGACGGATTTTTCATGGCATTGCGACCCCTTGGCGGATGGCAATCCTCGATCGACACACTATTATTTGTACTTGTTGCTTGTTCAATATCAGGAGAGAGTTATGGAACACACCTTGCCCGCACTGCCTTTTGCCATGGATGCGCTTGCGCCGCACATGTCGCAGGAGACCTTCGAATACCACTACGCCAAGCATCATCAGGCCTACGTGACCAACCTCAACAACCTGATCAAGGGCACCGACTTCGAGAACAAGTCGCTTGAGGACATCGTCAAGAGCGCGCCCGCCGGCGGCGTCTACAACAACGCCGCGCAGGTGTGGAACCACACCTTCTTCTGGAACTGCCTGACGCCCAACGGCGGCGGTGCGCCGACCGGTGCGCTGGCTGACGCCATCAACGCCAAGTGGGGCAGCCTCGACGAATTCAAGAAAGCCTTCCAGGCCAGCGCCGTGGGCAACTTCGGTTCCGGCTGGACCTGGCTGGTGAAGAAGGCCGACGGCTCGGTCGACATCGTCAACATGGGCGCCGCCGGCACCCCGCTGACCACCGGCGACA
>JAUPLV010000275.1 GCA_030836725.1 Pseudomonadota bacterium
GCGGCCGTTCTACGACTGGCTGCTGGACAAGCTGGCCGACGGCGGTTTCTTCACCCGTCCGCTGCCGCAGCAGATCGAATTCGCCCGCCTCAACCTCACCTACGTCGTGCTGTCCAAACGCAAGCTGATCCAACTGGTCGACGAAAAACACGTCAGCGGCTGGGACGACCCGCGCCTGCCCACCCTGGTCGGCGCGCGCCGCCGCGGCTACACGGCGGAAGGTTTCAAGCGCTTCGCCGACCGCATCGGCATCTCCAAATCCGACGGCTGGATCGACTACAGCGTATTCGAGGAATGCCAGCGCGACGTGCTCAACGACAGCGCGCTGCGCCGCATCGCCGTGCTCGATCCGGTCAAGCTCGTCATCGACAACTACCCCGCGGGCCAGTCGGAAGACTGTTTCGCGCCCAACCATCCGCAGCAGCCCGATCTGGGCAAGCGCGCGGTGCCGTTCTCACGCGAACTGTGGATCGAACGCGAAGACTTCATGGAAACCCCGCCCAAGGGCTATTTCCGCCTTTTTCCGCCGCGTCTCGACGCGGCGGGCATCACGCAGCCCGGCAACTCGGTGCGGCTGCGCTACGGCTACGTCGTCGCCTGCACCGGCTGCGACAAGGACGCCGACGGCAATATCGTGGCGGTGCACTGCGACTACCTGCCCGATACCAAGTCAGGCACCCCGGGCGCCGACTCGGTCAAGGTCAAGGGGAACATCCACTGGGTGAGCGCCGCGCATGCGTATGAAGCCGAAGTCCGCCTGTACGACCGCCTGTTCAAAACCACCCAGCCCGGTTTGGAATCCGGCGAATTCCTCGATGACCTCAACGCCGACTCGGTCCGCGTCATCCGTGCGCAACTCGAGCCAGCCCTGAAGGACGCCCTGCCCGAAGACCGCTTCCAGTTCGAGCGCCACGGCTACTTCGCCGCCGACCGCATCGACTCAAAACCCGGCGCGCCGGTGTTCAACCGGACGGTGACGCTGAAGGATTCGTGGGTGAAGACTGGCGTTTAACAGGGGAAGGCACGGGTATCCCCGCAGGCCGCACTTCCGCACAGCCAACTTGCCGTGTCATCCGTGACCGAAGCGGAATTGCAATACGGGTTGGCCAAGCGTAATCGCCCACAGGGTTTGACCCTGCGCGTAAACGAATTTCTCGCCAGGATGGACGTTCTACCCTGGGATCGTGCAGCAGCATCGGTTTATGGCGAATTACGCACCGCCTGCGAATTCAGAGCGGTATCAGCCTGGGCGACCTGGACATGATGGTTGCCGCGCACGCCGCATCGGTCAACGCCATCCTGATTACTCGGGACCAGGCATTCCTGGTTTGGTCGCCTACTCCATCAGCGGGCCCTCTACGCTGATGTCTTCGTCAAACGCTTCCCCGTGAGCGTCTCCTGTGTTCTGTATCTGTCGGAAGTTCCGAAGGCCTGCTGCCAACAGGCCTTCGGAGTTGAGGATTAGGTGCATGCACCCTTTTGCTGGCCATCCGCTTTGAATCCCTTGTGAAACTCAATGATGCCCTGCGGAATATGGTCATCAAATGACAAGGCGAAAAACACCTCTTCCGGCACGCCCTCGATGACAAGCTCCTGGATGTTCCGGAAGCCGAAGCGCCCGTAGTATCCCGGATGTCCCACGAGGCAACATCCCCGGGCGCCAAGGTTCTTCAGCCGCGACAGCCCTTCCTGTATCAACGCGCTGCCTATCCCCCTGCGCTGGTATTCCGGCAATACCGACACAGGTCCAAGACCGTACCAGTCCGAAGAACCGTCGGAAATCGTCACCGGGGAGAAAGCGATGTGTCCCACTACGCGCCCATCCACCTCAGCCACGAGCGAGATCGCAAGCGCCTTGGCGGCACGCAGTGCGGCGATGATGAAATGCTCCGTCTGATTGCTGATTGCCAGCGTCTTGAACGCAGCGGCCGTGACCTCGGCGATGGCGCCGACATCGGCGCTCGTTTCACTTCGGATTAGCACCTTGTCCGTCACGAATCAGCCTTTGAGGCGCGCTACGTATTTCGCCCGCGCCTTCGCCACCTTCGGCGCCACCACAAACTGGCAGTAGGGCTGGCCGGGGTTCTGCTCGAAGTAGCGCTGGTGGTAGGCCTCGGCGGGATAGAAGGTCGTGGCCTCGCTCACTTCCGTCACGATCGGCGCATCGAACTGTCTGGCTGAAGTCAGTTCTGCGATGGCGGCTTCCGCCTCGGTTTTCTGTTCCGGCGTATGCCAGAAAATCGCCGAGCGGTACTGGGTGCCGACGTCGTTGCCCTGGCGGTTAAGCTGGGTCGGGTCGTGCAGGTTAAAGAACACATCCAGCAACTCGCGATACGAAATCTCATCCGGGTCGAACGTCACCTGCACCACCTCGGCGTGGCCGGTGTCGCCGGTGCAGATGTCCTTGTAGGTCGGATCGAGGGTATGGCCGCCCATGTAGCCGGACACCGCGGATTCGACGCCGCGTAGCCGGTTGAACATCGTTTCGATGCACCAGAAACAGCCTCCTGCCAAGGTCGCTACTGCGTGGGACATAGGCTCCTCCATCAGGGAAGTACGCTCATTCCGGTATCGCGAGGCGGGGGGAGCCGCGGCGATCCAGAGGGTGAATTTTCGCTGAGAA
>JAUPLV010000113.1 GCA_030836725.1 Pseudomonadota bacterium
ACTCGGCGAGATTCAGCCTGTTCGGCGGGCGTGATGGAGCTAAAAGCATAAAAACACCGGACTAAGTATGTAGAACTGCCTGTAGAGGGCTTGCGGACGCGGGTTCGATTCCCGCCGGCTCCACCACTATTCAAAAACCCCAGCACCATTAAAAGCCCCTAACCACGGGGCTTTTTCTTTGCCTATCCCTTACGCAGCAAGGCGTTAAGCCGCTCCATGCTGACAAGAGACCGCCCGAAATAGTCCGAACCCATCCGAAATAATCCTGCTATGATGTGGGCACCAATGTGGGTATTATGTGGAATCGAACTAAGGAGAACGGCATGGATGTGGGTATCGAGTCCAAACCCAGCGCCCGCGCGGCTCGCAAGCTGACCGACATGCAGCTGAAGGCATTCGTGGCCACGGCCGCGCCCGGCAAGAAGATGGCGGACGGCAGCGGCCTGTACATCACCATCACGAATGCCGGGAACCCGACATGGCGGGTGAACTACCGCATCGCAGGGAAGCAGAAGGTGTATTCCATCGGCCTCTATCCGGATGTCACCCTCGAAGGCGCCCGCGCCGAACTCCAAGAGGTACGCGCGCTGGTCAAGGAGGGCAAGGATCCTGTGACAGCCCGCCGTCTGACCAAGGCCGACAACCTAGCCGCTTCCGGCAGCACCTTCGCCACCCTCGCCGACGACTGGCTGGGGCGGCAAAAGCGCGAATGGTCGGAGGTCCACTACACCAAGTCCCGCCGCGCCCTGGAGCGCGATGTCCTGCCCTACCTTGGAAAGCTACCCGTGGCCGAGATCACGCCCGCCATGGTGGCGGGCGTGGTTGAGCGCATCGCCAAGCGTACCGGCGACACCGCCGGCAAGATCCTGCAGCACGTCGGCTCAATCTTCCGGCTGGCCCAGGCGCGTGGCCTGCGCCTGGACAACCCCGCCACCCCTGCCCGCGAACTGATCCCGAAAAAGAAACTCAAGGGACGGATGCCCGCCCTGGTCGAGTTCGTTCAGCTGGGCGACGTGCTACGCCGGGCGAACATGGCGAGACTGTCGCCGACCGTCCGCGTGGCGCACCGGCTGATCGCCTTCACCGCCGCCCGTATCAGCAACGCGGTCGAGGCCGAGTGGAAAGAGTTCACCCTGGACGGCGAAAGCCCGCAGTGGCTGATCCCGCGCACGAAAATGAAGGCGCAGGACCGCCATCACGATCACCGCATCCTCCTCAGCCCGCAGATCGTGGCGGAATTGAAAGCGTGGCAGACCATGAGCGGCACGAAGAAGGGATACCTGTTTCCCGGCGCAGCGGGTGGCAACACCATCACCCGCGAGAGCATCGAGAAGGCCTACCGCGTCACCTTGCAGCTGGATCGCAAGCACACCCCGCACGGGTGGCGATCCGCCCTGTCCACGCTGGCGCGCGATGCCGGATTCAGCCGCGACGTGGTGGAACTCGCCCTGGACCACATCCATGACACCGATGTGGCGCTGGCATACGACCGCGGCGAGCGCCTGGTCGAGCGGCGCCGGATGATGGATTGGTGGGGAGCAGAACTTTACAGAGCAGAACGCGGCGCCGACGTGGTGCCGATAATGGGCAAGACCGCCGCCTGAACTGTGGCGGCCGATAGGGTAGAACATGGGCCAGCCCGAGATCGCCGCACCTGGCCGATCCTGAAGGGCCGATTCTGGCGCCTGCGGCAGTACCGGAGGCAAAGCGGGCCGGCATGGTGATAACAGCACCGCGCCGGCCCTAATCAACCACGTTAAGGAGTAACGCAGATGACTGGAACGAATCTTAACCCGACCCGCCACATCAACGAACTGCATGACGTCGACGCCCTGCTGCAAGGCTGCGCGGCCATATGCGCATCGGGGATATTGGACCCTTCCGCCCTGTCCCGCATGCTGGGCTTCGCACGCCAACGGCTGGGCGCCGCAATCGATGGCATCGATACGGCATTCGCAAACAGCGAAGGAGATCACGATGCTTGAACGCAAGGAGAGCACGATGCTTAAACGCAACGCCACCCTCCGCCTGCGCCAAGGCGGCCTCAGTTTTGAGAACTACAGCTGGGGGCAGGTCATCTCCGGCACGCGTGCCGCGCTGGTCGAGGCTGGCATCGTCCCGGATGGGGGTTTTCCCGGAGACCCGGGCGCGCGGCGGTACACCGCGAAGTCTATCGACGCCAACGGGCGCGAGGTGCGCGTCTCTCCACGGGGAAAGTACCTGTACGCCGTCTGGCGCGACTGGACCCCCGAGGAGCGGGACGCCTACTACGCCGAACAAACCCGGCGTGAAGCCGAGAAGGCCAAGCGCGACTTCGCCGAGGGCGTCGTGCGCAGCTGGCCGAAGACTGCCGACGCCTTCCGCGAGGACGCCCACCACAGCGTCGAGCAAGGGCTGCGCCTGATAGAGGCTTTCGTCTTCAGGGATGGGATGCGCGGCGGCTGGCGCTACGACGAAGCTGCGCAGCTGCAATTCCAGACCCTCGCCGACCAGGTGCGCCAGCTGGCGCAAAATGGACGTGTGGTGCTCGACCGGCAACTGCGCGAACAGCACACCCCGACGGCGGTAGCCGGTACAGTCAAGGCGGCGGACGCGGCGCAGGCTGATCGGGGGTTTCAGGAATGGCTCAGCGCGCAGGGGGTGGGGAAATGAGCAACGGACAAGACTGGGATCGATTCTTCAATCTGGTTGATGAATTTGCGGAAGACCTCGAACTGAACGCCGTGGCGATGGCGGATCCACCCGTGCTCCGGCGGCTGAAGTTCAAGCTGCTGGAGATATCCGGGTATGACCGCTACATCGCCGAAAAGGCCGGCGAGATATCGGAGCACCTGGAAATTCTTTTCAGCGCGAGGCGCCACAAGGGATACACGGGCGGGAGCGACGCGGTTTACTCGAAGATCGCCCACGATCTGCTCGGGCGCATTCGACAGAGGGCAAAGGTAATCCAGATGGGGCTTACAGAAGGCGGCGGGGTGGCGAAATGATCGACAAACCCACACTGAAAGACTCCCAGCTGACGAAGCGACCGTCTAAGCCGGATTACATCCCGATAGAAATATGGGATGCGGCGAGTTATATGCTCGATGCGTGGGATGGCACTTCGCCCGGCGATGAATCAGCCCACAAGAATCTGGAGCGCCTTCTGTTTGCCGGCCCGCTGGGCAATTCCGCCGTTGAGTTGGGCCCGACCTGGGAGCGGATCGTGAAGGCCGTAAACGCGCTCAACCGGCGCCGCCTTGCTGAGTGGCACAACGGCGGGCCGGGCGAAAGGCCTGATCCCCAGGATCCATATAGATCGCTCCTCTACACCTTGGCAAAGTTCACCGACACAGTAGACCCGACAATCAGGCCGGCGCTAAAAGAAGCGACAGCCAAGCTGGAGCGCATCGCCGAACTGGCCAGGGAACTGAAGGACGAATGGGACGCCTTTGTGGCGGTGCGAGAAGCCCATGGGATCGAGTGGACCTCAAGCCAAACCGAACTCATTTCGGACTGGATGGACGCCGCGAAGTGCAGGATCGTGCCGAAGGATAAATGGTCGGATGATCTGTACTTGTCAGATGTTCTGTACGGGCCAGATTTTTCCGATCTGCTAGAGCGCGTCGCTGCTGCGGCAGACGATCCGGGTCTGAGGCCGCCATCGTCACACGAATATGCGGAAATGGGCGACGGCAAGCGCAACGTGAAGGCAATGGTGCGACACCTCGTCGCCACCATCGATACCCTCATCCAGTGCAGGGCGCTCCCCGAAGATTTCAGCATAGGGGATACCGATCTCGCTCGAATCCTGTCCGCCGTACTGGTGCAGAACGTCAGTCACCAAGCTGTTGCAGCCGGCCGCATACGCAACACAGACGCGCAACAAAGTAACTGCTAACCGAAGAAAGCCCGTTTTCCTGCTGGAGCAGGAACCCGATGTAATCAATACGCTTCGTCCCATTGCTGCCGATTCATTCCTGAGTTGGCCTTCCCAGAGGGAGATGCACATGGACGAAACCACCACCGAAGCCTTGATTCGCCGGCAGGATGTCGAGCGAATCACAGGCATGAGCCGCAGCGCTATCTGGGAGCGACTTAATCCCAGCTCGAGATACTTCGACCCCGAGTTTCCCAAGCCCGTGTCCCTCGGCTGCCCCAATTCTGTGCGCTGGGTGAAGTCCGAGGTGAGCAGATGGGTTCACAAAAAGATCGAGATATCCCGCGCCAAACCGGCCACCCGGGCGCCCCGTGGCGCCGCCATCCGTGGGGTGCGACATGGCTAAACAGCGCAAAGGTGCCAAGCGGCGCGCACGCAAGGCCGCCCGTTATGCAAAGTGGGGGATGTTGTGAACTCCGCCGTTTTCCGCAACCAGGGCAAGGGTCAACCACACACTGATGGCCCTTCGGCGGGTGGCCTTGTGTCGGTCGATCTCGACCATCTCCTCGTTTACGGCAACCGCGCACAGCGGCGGTGGGCGCAGCAGCAACTGGACCAGCTTAAAAAACAACGCGCACAGGAGAGTGCGGCGCGTGGTTGAAAATATCGATACCGTCGCGCTGTTGAACAGGGTCGATATTGTTTCCGTAATCGACCGCGTCGTGCCGTTGAAAAAGAGCGGCGCGGAGTACGAGGCCTGCTGCCCGTTCCACACTGAAAGTACGCCGTCGTTCAAGGTGAGCCCTTCCAAGCAGTTTTATAACTGCTTCGGCTGTGGGGCGCATGGTGACGCGATCAAGTTCGTGCAGGAATATCAGGGGCTGTCGTTCGTCGACGCCTGCAAGGCGCTGGGCGATGGCGAGGTGGTCGACGTCTCTGCAGCGGTGCGACGCGAGATCGTGCGAGATAAAAAGGAATCGTCCTGGACGCCGATTCTGCCGGCGCCGTCCGATGCGCCTGAGCCGCCGAAAGCGCATGTGGTGCGCGGCCAGCCTGAGCGGGTGTGGTGTTATCGCGACCAGGCCGGTGCGGCGCTGGGCTATGTGTACCGCTTCAAGACCAGCGCTGGAGGCAAGGAGACGCTGCCGCTGGTGTGGTGCCGCCATGCCCAGACTGGCGAGCAGAAGTGGCACTGGATGGCGTTCCCCGAGCCGCGGCCGCTGTATGGCCTGGATCGCTTGGCGGCGAAGCCGGATGCGACCGTGCTGCTGGTGGAGGGCGAGAAGTGCGCCGACGCTGGGCATGCCGAGTTGCCTGACCTGGCTGTGGTGAGCTGGCCGGGCGGGGGCAAGGCAGTGAAGAAAGTAGATTGGACCGCGCTGGCTGGCCGCAAGGTGATCCTGTGGGCTGATGCCGACGCCAAGCGTGTGCCGCTGACCAAAGCGGAAAAGGATGCACTGCCGACACCGGAAGCGGTAATTGAGGCGCAGGCCAATAAACCGCTCTTGCCTGAAGACGGTCAGCCAGGCGTCAAGACGATGGCGCTGGCCGCCGAACTGCTGCACGTGCAAGGCTGCAAGCTGTGGTCGGTGAATATCCCGGCCCCCGGTGAAAAGGCGGACGGTTGGGACATCGCCGACGCGATCGAAGAAGGCCTGACCGGCGAGGCACTTGCCGCTTTTATCCGGGGCAATATCTCGCTCCACGCGGTAGCCGGGGTGGGGGGAGAATCTCTTCAGCCAAATTCTGATGGCGGCATTTCCCCCCCTGTGTCGGCTGGCGCGGGCGGCGGGGCTGATGACAATGGACCATCGTGGCGCACGCTGCTGATGCGCAAGGATGACCGGCTTATCGACTGCCGCGAGAACGTTTATCTGATGCTGAAGCACCATCCGGCGTGGGCTGGGGTGCTGTGGGCAGATGAGTTTGCCCGCAAGATCGTGAAGCGCAAGCCTGCGCCGTGGGATAACAGGCATGGCTTCGTTTCAGGAGAACAATGGGGCGAAGACGACGATCTACGCCTGGGCCTGTGGTTCGCTCAGCATGAGCGGCTGCTGGTGCGCAGCCCTGACGTGCTGGCGGCGTCGGTGGGCTGGGCAGCGAGGGAGTCGCGCTGTCACCCGGTGCGGGAATATCTGGACTCTCTGTCATGGGACGGTCGAGAGCGCACCAGCGACTGGCTGACCGATTACCTGGGCGTGAAAAAGACCGCATACACGACGCTGGCGGGGCGGCTGTTCCTGATCGGCATGGTGGCCCGCATCTATAAACCGGGCTGCCAGATGCGCTCGATGCCGATCCTTGAGGGCGTGCAGTTCCGTGGCAAGTCGACGGCGTTGCGGATTCTGGGTGGCCAGTGGTTCGGTGATACGCCGCTCGACCTCAACAACAAGGATGCCTATCAGCTGATTCAGGGCCGCTGGCTGTATGAGGTGGCGGAACTTGATGCGTTCTCCCGCGCAGAGTCGACGCGCATCAAGGCATTCATATCGAGCCAGGAAGACCGCTTCCGGGCACCGTATGACCGCGCGCCGCGCGAATGGCCGCGCCATACGGTGTTTTTCGGCACCACCAATCAAGACGAATATTTCAAGGACCAGACCGGCAATACGCGCTATTGGCCGTTGCGTGCCGAGGAGTCCGATCACATAAACCTGGATGGCCTGTATGGCGCACGTGACCAGCTGTTTGCTGAGGCGGTGGCGATGTTCAGGCGTGGCGATCGCTGGCACCCGACACGGGAAGAACAGCATCGTCTATTCGAGCCCGAGCAGGCCGACCGCGAGATTGCCGACCCATGGCAGGCCATGATCGCCAAGTGGTTGAGAGGGACGCTGGAGAACAAGGTGAAGGTGACTGACATCCTCACCGACTGCCTGAAGATCGAGGCGGGAAAGATCGATTCATCGCGCCAGATGAGTACGCGCATCGGCATTGCGATGAAGCGCCTGGGCTGGCACAAAAAACGCGAGACAGGCGGCGACCGTGAGTATTACTACCTGCGGCCGGACGGCGAGCGTGGCGGCGCTGAGAGTGCAGCGGAAGGGGGCGGCCATGTCCCGCTTTGACCAGGGATCGGTGCGTTTCGTCCAACCTAAGGTTGGACGTGCAGGAAAAGGTCAGACGGCTAAAACCCGCATGGATAGTGCATCCGTCCAACCTCCCAACCTCGTCCTACCTACTTTCAACACTCCCACACGGGC
>JAUPLV010000276.1 GCA_030836725.1 Pseudomonadota bacterium
TTCCCTGATCGAGAACAAGAAACAGATCGTGATCACCTGCGATACGTTCCCAAAGGAAATCAGCGGGCTGGACGAACGCCTTAAATCGCGCTTTGCCTGGGGGTTGACGGTCGCGGTGGAGCCGCCAGAGCTCGAAATGCGTGTCGCCATCCTGCTTGCCAAGGCGCAGGCGGAAAACATTAAGCTCGACGAGAACGTCGCTTTCTTCATCGCCAAACAGGTGCGCTCCAACGTGCGCGAACTGGAAGGCGCGCTCAAGCGAGTGATCGCCTTTTCGCGCTTCCATGAAAAACCGATTACCCTTGAACTGGTCAAGGAAGCCTTGCGCGACCTCATCGCCTCGACCTCGCGCATCGTGTCGATCGAGAACATCCAGAAAACGGTCGCCGACTTTTACAAGATCAAGGTCTCCGACATGTTCTCGAAGAAGCGCACCCGCAACCTGGCACGGCCTCGCCAGATCGCGATGGCGCTGGCCAAGGAACTGACCAACCAGAGCCTGCCTGAAATCGGCGAATCCTTTGGCGGGCGGGACCATACGACCGTGATCCATGCCTGCCGCAAGGTCGCGGAACTGCGTGAAACCGAGGCCAATATCGGGCGGGACTATCTGGTGTTGTTACAAAGCCTGACAGGCTGAGGATGAAATGTGGATAAGACGGGTCATGCCAACGAAGCCGGGTAAACCATCCCCACTTCTCCCCGGCTTCGTTAAACTTGCCCACACCCAAAAAACAATGACAAGCTGCTGTTTTAATGAAGTAAATAGCCTTACCCACAAAAACTGGCCGCCTTTATTATGATTCTCAGGAATATATAAATGCTATTAGTACAAAGCGAACGCAACGCACTTCTGGCTTCTCTCACCGCTGTGGTCGGAGTGGTTGAACGTCGGCATACCCTGCCCATCCTGTCCAACCTGCTGCTCGAGAAAAAAGGCGGCACACTGACGCTGCTGGCCACCGATCTGGAATTGCAGGTCAGCACCCAGCTGCAAAGCCCGGATGGCGGCGAGGATTTCGCCATCACCATTGCGGCACGCAAGCTGTTCGATATCATTCGAGCGCTGCCGGATGGCGCCAAGGTCAAGCTTGATACCAAGGACAGCCAGGTGGTGGTAAGCGCAGGCAAGTCGCGCTTCACCCTGCAAACGTTGCCTGCCGCGGATTTTCCGCGGGTCGAAACCGGCGCCGGCCTGGGCGAATCCATCCGGCTACCGCAAAAAACGCTGAAGCGTTTGCTGCAACTGGTTCAGTTCGCCATGGCCAGCCAGGACATCCGCTATTACCTCAACGGCATGCTGCTGGTGCTGGATGGCAAGAACCTGCGCGTGGTGGCTACCGACGGCCATCGCCTGAGCTATGCCGACACGCAATTGGAGACCGAAGCCGAGGCGCGCGAGGTCATCATCCCGCGCAAGACTGTGGTCGAGTTGTCCAAACTGCTGGGGGATGTGGACGATCCGGTCGAGCTGCGCATCGGCGCCAACCAGGTCACCATCACCCTGCCCGGCACCGAACTGGTGACCAAGGTGGTCGACGGAAAATTCCCCGACTATCAGCGCGTGATTCCGGTCAACCAGCCTCGCCATCTCAAGGCCAACCGTCAGAACGTGATGCAGGCGCTGCAGCGCGCCGCCATTCTGTCGAATGAGAAATTCCGCGGCGTGCGGCTGGTGATGAGCGAGAACACCCTCGGCATCGTCTGCAACAACAACGAGCAGGAAGAAGCCGCCGACGAAATCGAGGTCAGCTACAACGGCGACCCGCTGGATGTCGGCTTCAACGTGACCTATTTGCTGGATGGACTGGGCGCGGTCAATACCGAAGAAATCACGCTGTCGCTGGGCGACGCCAACAGCAGCATGTTGCTGAGCAGCGAAGGCGAAGCCGGATTCAAGTACGTCGTGATGCCGATGCGTATCTAGGGAACCGTCGACTAATTCGATATGGTCGTCATTGCGTGCGCAGCGAGGCATACGATTCCACATGGGCTTCAGCCCATAGTGGATCGGAGTCCTTTAGGGCAATCCAGAGCATTGATCAAGCAGGAATTTCTGGATCGCCACGTCGCGTCGCTCCTCGCGATGACGAATAAATCAGCGGTTACTTAGGTTCCTCACACGACTGATTTCACTCTGCAACAAACGACAGGAAACCCGCTTTGCGGGGGAAATACACCATGAGCAAGAAGCCCGAAGGCGCCTTACCCGAAAACACGAACGGCGGTTACGACGAAGACAGCATCCAGCAGCTGGAAGGCCTGGAAGCGGTTCGCAAGCGCCCCGGCATGTACATCGGCGACACCTCCGACGGCACGGGTCTGCATCACATGGTGTTCGAGGTGCTGGACAACGCCATTGACGAGGCGCTGGCCGGCTGGTGCGACGACATCAAGGTCATCATCCACCCCGACAACTCCATCTCGGTTTCCGACAACGGCCGCGGCATTCCGGTCGGCGTCAAGTTCGACGACAAGCACGAGCCCAAACGCAGCGCAGCCGAAATCGTCATGACCGTGCTGCACGCCGGCGGCAAGTTCAACCAGAACAGCTACAAGGTGTCGGGCGGCCTGCACGGCGTCGGCGTGTCGTGTGTCAACGGCCTGTCGAAA
>JAUPLV010000114.1 GCA_030836725.1 Pseudomonadota bacterium
ACCGCACCTCGGTGCCCAACCCCGATGCGCTCATCGTCACCATCTCGCAGTCGGGCGAGACCGCCGACACGCTGGCCGCGCTGAACCACGCTAGGCAACTCGGCCAGGACAAGACGCTGACCATCTGCAACGTGCCGGAGTCGGCGCTCACCCGTGCATCGCGCCTTAAATTCCTCACCCGCGCCGGGCCGGAAATTGGTGTGGCCTCGACCAAGGCCTTCACCACCCAGTTGGCGGGCCTGTTCCTGCTGACGCTGGTGTTGGCCAAACTGCGCGGGCGGCTCAGCGCCGAACAGGAAGCCGGATACCTGGCCGAACTGCGCGGCCTGCCCGGCAAGACGCAACAGGTGCTCGCCCTGGAGCCGCAGGTCGAAGCCTGGTCCCAGCGTTTCGCCAACAAGCATCACGCCCTGTTTCTCGGGCGCGGCGTGCACTATCCGATCGCCCTCGAAGGCGCGCTGAAGCTGAAGGAAATTTCATACATCCACGCCGAGGCCTATCCCGCGGGCGAGCTCAAGCACGGGCCGCTGGCGCTGGTGGACGAGGACATGCCGGTCATCACCATCGCGCCCAACGACCAGCTGATCGAAAAGCTGAAATCGAACATGCAGGAAGTCCGTGCGCGCGGCGGCGAACTCTATGTATTCGCGGACGGCGATGTGCATATCGAGGAATCGGCCTTCGTGCACGTGATCAAGCTGCCCGGCGGCAGCAACGGCGTGCTGTCGCCGATCCTGCACACCGTAACGCTGCAGATGCTGTCGTATCACGCCGCCCTGCAAAAGGGTACCGACGTCGACAAGCCGCGCAACTTGGCGAAGAGCGTCACGGTTGAATAAGCGATATAAATACTAAGGTTGGGCCATGATCGTCATGGCTACAGGCTACAGTCGGCCAATAGGAGTTTATGCCGATAGCGGAGACCGGCTCTTTTTCGGCCAAAGCCGCCGCTGGTGCCACGGCACTATGAAGACCGCATTGGCTCCGCTATCTGACCTTGACGAGGCAAACTGGCAGAGGGAGTACGTATCCGTTCACGACTACCCGTGTGCGGGGTCTGTGTACGGATACGACGAGGGGGTAGGTAGGCCTGCCAAATAGTTGCAAACGACATTGCCGAGTCAATTTAGAATGGCCACCTGTATTTTGGTATCTATCCAAAAGAGTGCGCCGGGCCAATTCAACAGGTTCAACGATTCTGGAGGCAGAGTTCAAGCGACCTGGAAACGCAACCAAGGGGAACGTAATGGCAACTTTAGAGAGTGCGGACGACGAGACCATAGAGGTCCTCGCATATGGTGTGCGAGTTCGATACTCCACCAGCTTAGTGACACAGAGCAGTCACAAGTTTTTCACTTTGACAATGCCAACGGATGTTTTGGCTCGCTGCTGCTTTGCCACGAACCGTGAGGAGGACCCTATCACGGGATTTCAGAGGGTATTGGATGAGAGGCGCGCTCAGGAAATCGCAGACTATATGGACTTGGGGTTCGGGACTATTCCTAGCTCCATTGTCCTATCTGCGCAGCCAGATGCCGATTTCAAAGTTGTAGGTCGCGGTAAGACCATTGAATTCACATTCGACCCCCATTCGTTTCTGATAATTGATGGACAGCATCGAATATTCGGCTTCTCCAAAGCTAAGACGAAGCTACGGGTGCCTGTGGTGATCTACAACGGCCTGACGAAGCAGCAGGAGTCTAGGTTATTCATTGATATCAATACCAAGCAGCGGCCGGTGCCGAGCGAATTGCTTTTGGATATCAAGAAGCTGGCTGACGCCGAAAGCGATGAGGAGGCACTTCTTCGCGAGCTTTTCGACGCGTTTGGCGAGGACAGCGATAGTCCGTTACTTGGCTTGATGAGCCCAGCCGCAAAGTCGGCTGGAAAGATTTCTCGGGTCACGTTCAATGCAGCCGTCAGACCCGTCCTCGCTACGTTTGCAAGCACTTCTGGTTCGCTTATTTATCCCGCATTGAATAGCTATATTAAGGCGCTCTACAGAGGGCTTGTCGGCATGAACGCGAAGGAGACGTTGCTCAATCCGACGGTTTTCCGCGCCGTCTTCGAGATATTCCCAGACGTTGCCCAGCGCGTTGTGGATCGCGCTGGATCAGCGTTTACGGAGAGCGACTTCGCCGATGTGCTTCGTCCAATGTTCGAGAAAGTTAAGCCTGCGCGGCTAAAGACGCCGCCGAGGTCACACAAGGAGCTTGCGGGTGAATTTCAGAAGGCGCTAAAAACCGGCTTTCTGATTGGCTAACTGTGGCCGAAGCTGGAGACTTCTTCGCCGACATCCTGCGTGCTCGCTGGGTCGGTGGTTTGCACAAAGTCACAACGCCTAGAATTTCGGGGGTTGAGATGTGGCTGCAGTCAGGCTCATACGTGTGGCTTCCAAGTAATGCCGGTTCGGTGCGCTTAGACATTAGTACGACAAGAGATACGTTGGCTGAAGCGCTGGCGAGTGAGGTTTCCCGTTTTGCATGTGCAACCTATGAGTCGTTGCTCGACGCACTTCCCTCTGAGGAAGGTGACCGAGCCTTGAGCTGGTCACTCGTGCGCTACTATTACGCCACGTTCTATGCGGGGCATGCACTATTGCGCCTTTCCGGTAGTTCCGTGACGATGCTTTCGCCTCAGACGGTTTCGAAATTGAACAAAGTTGGTGGGCAGTATCTTGGCATGTCACCACCGTTGGTAAGTGGCCTTCATCTTATCCAAGTCGACCACAACGATCCATCAAAAGTTGAATTGACCAAGATTGGGGGTGGCCCCGGCGGATCGCATGAAGAAATGTGGAAGCTATTCTTAGATCTTGTGAGCTCCATAGAGGATCAACTAATACTGACCCAAGGGCAGTCCCCAGAGGCGTTCGCGGCGGTTCAAATTCTGACGGAGCTTAGACAGCAGCTTTGTAAGCAAGGGAAGAACAATGGCGCCTGGCTCTCGACAGTACGCAACAATCTGAATTACAGACACGAGTATGGCGTTTGGTACCCATACGGAGTGACGAACAAATTTGCAGCCAACGTATCAAACCGGATGTCACGCTGGAAACCCGGGCACGCTAATGGATATGAGATAGGCAGGTCCCATGATGACCTCGAATGTTTTGTAGATACATGCAACGTGATGGCTCGATTACTGACTTGCGCGTTGGATGACCTTGCGAAAAGAGCACAGAAAGCGAAGGGGAGTTTCGTCGATCGGAAGCCATTCAAGCTGCTGAGACTGCGGAAGCTCTGCGTCTAGAGCCATTCTTGTTGTCGCTGGTGCCGATGTCTTCCACCAACGAAATATCGCTCCTTTCTTTATCGGCACGTGTACCCTTTGGGCGCGTTTCGCCAAGTCGCGAGTGAGATAGCCGATGTTCCTTCGGGCACGTCAGCCAACGTCCGGTGTACGGCGTATTGCCGACCTAATTTGTACGGACGGTCAAAGCCCGCTTCGGCCGGGAAGCAGAAGTTTCGGAGTTTCACTTGAGCGCCAGCACAGGGCAGGCCTGAGTCTTTTTATCAGCGCAAATTTGACCAGCAGCCCCAGGTCAAGCCGGCGGCTCAGTGCCGCTTGTGGTCTTCCTTCAGCGCCAGGGTGGCGACCTGGACGCGGTTGCGCAGGCCGAGCTTTTCCATGATGTTGCGCAGATGATTGCGCACGGTGTTTTCCGACAGGGTCATCTTGTAGGCGATGGCCTTGTTCGACAGCCCTTCCTTGACGTTGTCGACGATTTCCATTTCGCGCGCGGTCAGCGCGGACAGCGCGCTGCTGTTGAGTTCGCCGCGCGCCATCTTGCGCATGATGTTGAGCGGGAAGCTGCTCTGGCCGTCGCATACGCTGCGGATGGCGGCAAGGACCTGATCGGGATCGCTCGACTTGACGACATAGCCGTCGACGCCGGACGAGATCGCTTCGGAGATTTCCTCGTCCGAATCGGCGATGGTGAGCATGATGACCTTGATGCCGAGATCGCGCAGCTCGGAGACGAGATCCAGCCCGTCCGCATCGGGCAGCGATCGGTCGAGCAGGGCGGCGTCGGCGCGGTTGCCCGCGGCCAGCCAGGCGCGCAGTTCGGCGGCATTGGCCAGTTGCGCGGTCAGTGTCAGATCCGGTTCCTGCCGGATGTAGCCCGCCACGCCCATGCGCAGCAGGGGATGGTCATCGATGAGGATGATATTCAAGGGGGGTGTCATAAATTCTCCGCTGATTGTGCTTCAGGCAATCGCTCTTCGGCGATCTTTGCCTACTGGCCGCGAACGGCTGGCCGGCTGGTTTTTTAGTGTCGCGATAATAAAACAATTACATCGGCAGGCCGCGCGGTTTGCGCGGCGCCTTTTCGAATATCGCATCATAGACTGGAATCGGCAGCCATTTCAGCAGGTGTGATACCCAGGCCATTTGCCAGGGGATGACCGAGTAGGCGCGGCGGCGGGCAATGCAGCGCGCCGCCTTGGCGGCCGCTGCCGGCGCGCTCATCCTGAACGGCATGGCATAGGGATTGACGCGCGTCATCGGCGTGTCGATGTAGCCGGGAGCGACGGTGACCACCGCGATGCCGTGCTGCTTCAATTCCAGCCGCAGGGCTTCGAGGTAGACCGTGGCGGCGGCCTTCGACGCCGAATAGGCGCCGCCGCCCGGCAGCCCGCGCACGCCGGCGACGCTGGAAATGCCGCACAGCACGCCGCCGCCTGTTCGCATGGCGCAAAGGAAGGGCTGGAAGGTGTGAACCAGCCCGAGGACGTTGGCGTCCATGACCGCGCGGAAAACCGGGGCGTCGTCGGCCTCCTCGGTCAGGGCGCCGACGCTGATCCCCGCCGCCGCGATGACGATGTCAGGCGTTCCGACCTCGCTCAAAAAGGCACTGGCGACCGCCTGCATGGCGACTGCATCGCGCACGTCGGCTTGATACAGCCGCGCATCCAGGCCGGCGGCGGTGTCCTGCAGCCCTTCGATTCGGCGACCAGCCAGACCAAGTTGCGCCCCCGCGGCGCCGTAATGCCGCGCCAGCGCCGCGCCAAGGCCGGAGCTGGCGCCGGTGATGAATACCTTGAGCGGTTTGCTCGGGGCCGTGGACGCCAACAGGCTTACTTCGCCGGCTTCTTGGCGCCGCGCTCGGCGCGCGCCTTGACGATCAATTGATCGAGAACTTCGTACAGGCGCGGCACGCTGCCGGCCATGGACACCGAGGTGGTGAATTTGCCGTCGATGATGAAGGCGGGCACGCCGGTGATGCCGTAGGTGGTGGCGAGCCGTGCGCCCTGGCTGGCCTTGGACTGCGTGGAAAAGGAGTTGTAGATGCCTTCGAACTTCTTGCGGTCCACGCCCTGTTTGGCGATCCAGCCGCCCAGCACGGCAGGGTCGTTGAGGTTGATGTTTTCCACGTGATAGGCGTCGAAAACCTTGCTGTGCAGGGTGTCGGTCAGCCCCATCTGCTCAAGCGTGTAATAAAGCCTGGCTCCGGGCATCCAGTCTTCGCGGAAGACGGCGGGGACGCGGCGAACCTGCGCGTCCCTGGGCAGGGTTTTCAGCCAGGTCTCCAGGCTGGGCTCGAGCTGATAGCAATGCGGGCAGCGATACCAGAAGAATTCCAGAACCTCGACCTTGCCGCCGGTGGCGACGGGCTGGGGATTATTCAGGCGCGTGTATTCGTGACCCTCGAAGGCCTCTGGAACGGCTGCAAAAGCGGAAAGGGAAAATACGGCGGCGGCAAAAACCGCCAGGACTCGGGTGAACATCAAGGCATCTCCTGTGGGTTTGGAACATCTCTGACAAGCGTGACTGGTATATGGTTCTGCGTCAGCAGGCTACGGGTGCGGTCGACCTCGTTCATCGAGGCGAAGGGGCCGATGCGCACGCGATGCAGCATGCCCTTGCCGGACACCTCTCCGGTTTGAATCATGGCTTCGACCCCCAGCATCGCGAGGTTGGCCTTCAGGTTGTCGGCGTCGCCGGCATTCTGGAATGCGCCAGCCTGCAGGTAAAAGCGCGGCTTCACCGTCGCGGGCGCCGTCGCGGGCGGCAAGGTGCTGGGCGAGTCGGACGGGAGCACCTTGTAGAAATCGAGGTTGGGCGCGGCTTCGGGGGGAGCGGGCTGTGCCGGGGCGCCGGCGTCGGATGCGGGCTGCGGAGGAGCGGAATTGAATGGATTGTTGCCGGTGGCCCATAGCGCCACGCCAACGGCGAGCAGCGCGCCGAGGACGAGGCCGATCAGCATGCCGGTGAAAACGGGCTTGCCGCCCGAGCGGCCGCCATGACGCGATGCGGGTTTTGCCATGCTTACATTTTCTCCGGTGCGGATACGCCGAGCAAGGCCAGGCCGTTTACAACCGCGATGCGGGCGGCGTCGGCCAGCGCCAGGCGGGCGAGCTTCGTTGCGGCATCGTCGACCAGGAATTTCTCGGCGTTGTACCAGGCGTGGAAATCACCGGCCAGCACCTGAAGATAATGCACCAGCAGGTGCGGTGCCAGCTCGCGCGCGGCGGTGGCGACGGTTTCAGGGTATTCGGCCAGGCGCTGCATCAGCGCCAGCTCGTGCGGGGCGGTCAGCGGCGCCAGGTCGACGCCGTCGAGCGCGGAGACCTGCCCGCCCCATTCCTCGAACACCCGGCATATGCGCGCGTGCGCGTACTGCACGTAGTACACCGGATTGTCGGTGTTCTTGGCGACCGCCAGATCGACGTCGAAGATGTATTCGGTGTCGGCCTTGCGTGAGAGCAGGAAGAAGCGCACCGCGTCCTTGCTGGTCCATTCGATGAGGTCGCGCAGGGTGACGTAGCTGCCGGCGCGCTTGGAGATCTTCACCTCCTCGCCGCCGCGCATCACGCGCACCATCGTGTGCAGCAGGTAGTCGGGATAGCCCTCGGGGATGCCGACATCTGCGGCCTGCAAGCCTGCGCGCACGCGGGCGATGGTGCCGTGGTGGTCG
>JAUPLV010000115.1 GCA_030836725.1 Pseudomonadota bacterium
AGGGGGGAGGACTGGGGAGAGGGTGAAACGTATGCACGGGTAGAGAACTACGCGAACATCCCCCTCTCCCCTACCCCTCTCCCTCCAGGGGAGAGGGGACTTGATGATGAGGCGGCGCTCGCCGCCGCCGTCGCCGCCCTGCGCGCAGGGAAAATCCTCGCGGTCAAAGGCGTCGGCGGCTATCACCTGCTATGCGACGCCACCAACAATGAAGCCGTGGCCGTCCTGCGCGCCCGCAAGCCCAGGCCGACCAAGCCCCTGGCCGTGATGTTCCACAACCTCGAAGCATTGCGCCGCGCAGTACACACCACACCCGAGCTGGACCGCTTCCTCGCCTCCCCCGAACGCCCTATCGTGCTGCTGCCGAAGCGCGCCGATACCACGCTATCCGAACACATTGCCCCCGGCCTCGCGGAAGTCGGCTGCCTCTTGCCCTATTCGCCGCTGCACGATCTGCTGCTGAACGATTTCGGCGGGCCGCTGGTGGCCACTTCCGGCAACCTCTCCGGCGAGCCGGTGCTGACCGACAGCCGCGAGGCGCAAACCCGCTTGAGCCATCTGGCCGACGCCTTCCTGCATCACGACCGCCCCATCGTGCGGCCGGCCGACGATCCGGTGTATCGCGTGATCGCCGGCCACCCTCGGCCGCTGCGCCTGGGGCGCGGCCTTGCCCCGCTGGAACTGGAATTACCCGTGGCGCTGCCCGAACCCGTCCTGGCACTCGGCAGCCACATGAAGAACACGCTCTGCCTCGCTTGGGGCAACCGCGCCGTCGTCTCGCCGCACATCGGCGAACTCGACACGCCGCGCAGCCTGGATACCCTGGCGCAGGTCGCCGCCGACCTGCAGCGGCTGTACCAGGTGAAAGCCTCGCGATTGCTGATGGACCGCCATCCCGGCTACGGCACCCGCCGCTACGCCCGCGACAGCGGATTGCCCCTGTTCGAAATCGGGCATCACCACGCCCACGCCTCGGCGCTGGCGTGGGAATTCCCCGGCGTCGCCGAATGGATCGTGTTTGCGTGGGACGGCGTAGGACTTGGCGTGGATCGGACCCTGTGGGGCGGCGAAGCCTTCGCCGGCGCGCCCGGCCGCTGGCAGCGCGCCGCCTCGTTACGGCCGTTCCGGCTGCCCGGCGGCGACAAGGCCGGGCGCGAACCCTGGCGCGCCGCGGCGGCATTGCTGTGGGAAACCGGCCAGTCCGCGCCGTTCGCTCCCGAGCCGCTGCACCGGGCATGGTCGCAAGACATCAACAGCCCTGCCAGCTCCTCGGTCGGCCGCCTGTTCGATGCGGCGGCGGCGCTGTGCGGCATCCGCACCCACGCCAGTTTCGAAGGCGAAGGCCCGATGCGGCTGGAAGCGGTGGCTGCGTCAGCCCAGGGCGAAGCCATCCCGCTGCCACTGCAACGCGACCCGCTCGGCGTGTGGCGCACCGACTGGGAACCGCTCTTGCCGATGCTCTCCGACACCGCTCGCCCCGTCGCCGAGCGCGCGGCCAGCTTCCATTTCAGCCTGGCGCAGGCGCTGGTCGAGCAGGCCCAGCAACTGCGCTCGCAAACCGGCATCCAGTCGGTCGGCCTCACCGGCGGCGTATTCCAGAACCGTCTGCTCGCCGAGGCCGCAATCGACCGCCTCCAGACCGCAGGGTTTGCCGTCCATCTGCCGCAACGAATTCCCGTCAACGACGCCGGGTTAAGCTTCGGCCAGGTCATCGAATTCCTCCACTCGTAAAAAACCCATGGACGACACCCGCATCCTCCTCGCGCACGGCAACGGCGGCCGCCTGATGCGCGAACTCATCGCCGACATCTTCGCCCGCCATCTCGCCAACCCGCTGCTCGACACCGACGCCGACGCGGTGACGCTGCCGCCGCTGGACGGCGAACTCATGGTCACCACCGATGGCTTCACCGTGCAGCCGCTGGAATTCCCCGGCGGCAACCTCGGCTCGCTGGCGGTGCACGGCGTCGTCAACGACCTCGCCGTGGCCGGCGCCGATCCACGCTACCTCACCCTGTCGGCGCTGATCGAGGAAGGTCTCGAAGTCGCAGTGCTGGACCGGCTCATCGCCAGCTTCGCCGCGGCGGCTAGGGAAAGCGGCGTCGCCGTGGTGGCCGGCGACACCAAGGTGGTGCGCCGCGGCGAAGGCGGCGGCCTGTACCTGTCGGTCGCCGGCATCGGCGTCAAGCGCGCCCAGGCGCCGCTCGACATCACGAAAATCGTGCCGGGCGACGTGGTGCTGGTGTCCGGCCCGGTGGGCGACCACGGCATCGCGGTGATGCTGGCGCGCGAACAGTTCGGCCTGTCCGGCGAGTTGCGCTCCGACTCGGCCTCGGTGCTGCCGCTGACCCAGGCCGTGCGCGATCTGCCCGGCCTGCGCTTCATGCGCGACCCCACGCGCGGCGGCCTGGCCACCGTCGCTCACGAAATCGCGCGAGCCTGCGGCCACAGTGTGGCGCTCGAACAGCGCGCGGTGCCGCTGCGTCCGGAAGTCGTCTCGGTATGCGAAATGCTCGGCTACGACCCCTATTACCTGGCCTGCGAGGGCCGCGTCGTCGCGGTGGCCGATGCGGCGTCCGCCAATGAAATCCTCAGCCGCTGGCGCACCCTGCCCGAAGGCCGCGACGCCTGCATCATCGGCCGCGTCGAAGCCGGCGACAGCCGGGTGATCCTGGAAACCGAACTCGGCGGCCGCCGGATCCTGGACGAACTGGAAGACGATCCGCTGCCGCGGATCTGCTGAGCCTATGGGCAGCCCATAAACCATGATCCGACAGAAACTGTCAGAATCCCGGTTCCCTATCCTCGCCAGGGTTTTTACACGATGTGCGGTATCGCTGGTTTTATTCGCCTTGACGGGCAGCCCATTTCGGCAAGCGCGGACATCCCTATCCTGCACCGCATGGGCGAAGCGATGCAGCATCGCGGCCCCGACGATGGCCGCACCCTGATATGGAACAACGTCGGCCTTGTCTTCCGGCGCCTGTCCATCATCGATGTCGAGGGCGGCGCCCAGCCTTTTGAAACACCCGACGGCCGCATCAGTTCGATCACCAACGGCGAAATCTACAACCACCGCAACCTGCGGGCCGATCTCGAAAAGCGCCATGCATTCCGCAGCGGATCGGACTGCGAGGTCTTGCCCTATCTGTACCTGGAACGCGATATCGAGATGTTCCAGCCGGTCAACGGCATGTTCGCGACCGCCCTGCTCGACCGCGAACGCTGGCGTCTTCTGCTCGCGCGCGACCGCCTTGGCGAGAAGCCGCTTTTTTACTGCGTGCCGCCTCACGGCCGCACCCTGATTTTCGCATCCGAACTGAAGGCCCTGTTTGCCAACCCGGAAGTGCCGCGTGTCTTCGACTGGCAAGCCATGCTGACCCGTGTTCAGAATATCGATACCACTGCCGGCGAGCGCCCTTCGGGTTTCATCGGCATCGAGCGGCTTCCCGCAGGCGCGATGCTGGACCTGTCCCTGCGCGACGGCAGTTTCAATATCCATCGCTACTGGAAGCTGCCGAACCGGCATGAATCCGATTCGATCGACGCCGATGAGTGCGTCGGGCGCTACCGAACCCTGCTTGAGGACAGCGTTCGCCTGCGCGAAATCGCCGATGTGGGCTGCGGCCTGTTTCTGAGCGGAGGCGTCGATTCCTCGGCGCTGGCCGCCCTGACGGCTCGCCGGCAAATCCTGCCGACCTTCAGCATCAACAATGCCAGCACGCGCGAGGACGCCAGCGCGGCTCAACGGGTGGCTTCCCGCCTGGGACTGCCCAACCATCAAATCTGCTTCGACCGGACGGCTTCCAGCGCCGCACCCGACGACTGGCGGCGGATTCTGTGGAGCTGCGAGTACGCGGACATCAATGCCGAACAGCTGTTCAAATATTACCTGCATGCCTTTGCGCGCCAGCGTTACCCGAATCTGAAAGTCATCCTCCTCGGACAGGGCAGCGACGAGTTCAATGGAGGGTATATGGGCATGATCCTCGAACGCTCCCCGCCCTTTGAGCCGAAAGACTGGCAGCAGATGGGGGAGGCGATGCGCGATCAGGATGCGGCGCACATCGCCTTTACCTCCGGGCTGGTCGGCAGGGCGAGAATGCTGGTTGAAAACGGCGTGATCCGACGCGAGTTCGTCGACGCGCTCGGCGGACGCCAGAGCGGCGCCGCCACCTGGGATCTCTACGTCAGGCTTTACCGGGGCAATCTGGACACCCACCTGTGGCATGAGGATCGCACCGCCGCGGCTCACTCGATCGAGAACCGGGTTCCGTTCCTCGATCACCGTCTGGTCGAGTTCCTGGCGCAGATACCGGAAAGGCTGCACGCCGAATTGTTCACCGATAAAAGAATACTGCGCCGAGCGGTCGCCGACCTGCTGCCCGCCGACATCGCCAATCGAGGCAAGGGCCCGCTTTTCTATGGCCAGGAACAGCACCACACCTTCCGGATGATGCATTCCATTCTGCTGCGCAACGAGGGGGAACTGCTCGACCAGGCCATAGAAGGCTCGCGCCTCACTGACGGCCCGATCGACGCGGATCGACTGAAGATGCTGGCGTCGCGGATTGCGCTCGACCCGAACATGGAAGGCTTCGAGCAGCTGCTTTCGATCGTCAACATGGGCCTGCTGGCGCACATGGCGGCGACGCTGGAGGTTCCGTCCAGGCAGACCAGAAATGACAGGCTGCCCGTGGAGGAACTCGTTTCCCATCGAGGCGCCGCGCCTCTCGCTGCCGGCAACGCGTTTTCAGCGGCCGCGGCCGCCCGGCCAGCGTGCTGCCCATGGGTTTGAGTCCGCGATGACCGGCCGCTTTTCCCTCCACCTACCGAGACCTGGTCTCGCCTTCAAGCGTAGCGCTGGATCGACCGGCCAACCGGCAGGGGAAGGATCGGGCTTGATCGAATGGGCATATCGGCAGAATATTCGCCATATCGATCCAGGAAACCGGCCTGTCGACTTGAAAATTTCCAGCAGACCCCGTATTAACAATGAGCATCACCGGATTTTTCCACACCCAACCAGGGAGCAATCAAGCATGAACAGAAAAGAACTCATCGAAGCACTGGCAACCAAGACCGACTCCAGCAAGGCGAATGCCGAGCGTGCGGTTGCAGGCCTGATCGACATCATCTCGGCCACCTTGAAGAAAGGCGATTCCCTGACGCTGGTCGGTTTCGGCACCTTCGAAGTGCGCAAGCGCGCCGCCCGCACCGGCCGCAACCCCAAGACCGGCGAGGAACTGAAGATCAAGGCCTCCAAGGTTCCGGCGTTCAAGCCGGGCGCGACGCTCAAGGCCACGGTGAACGGCGTCAAGAAGTAAGCGCTGTTTGCTTCCCGTAACAACGGGAAGCCTGGCTGGGCGCTGCCATCACACGGTCGTGCCCGGCATCCTCTCTTTTGATCGCATCCCGCAAGGGATTCCGAAGCAACCGGGCAGCATCCAGGATTCCTGCGCTACCAGCCTGGCGACTTCCTCACCTGCCCCGTTGCCCCCTAAGGCGCCCAACCTGAACGTTCTTTCTGCCCGTGCCTGAATTTTCACGGTTTACGTGCGGGTAGTCGCTTCGCGCTGCCGCTCGCGCGACACCAGCTTCGCCAGTTCGGTCATTTCTTCCGCCAGCAGGCTCAGCAAGTCGTCCAGGGTGAGAATTCCGACCAGGCCGCCTTCATGGTCGACTACCGGCATGCGCCGCACGCCCTTGTCGCGCATGTAGCGCAGCGCCTCGTACACGCCTTCGCTTTCGCGCACCGTCGCCACTTCCGGCCCCATGATGTCGCTCACCTTGAGACCGTCCGCGTTCACGCCGGGCGCCACCACCTCAACCACGATGTCGCGATCGGTGACTATGCCGACCGGAATCCTGCGGCCGCCCTTATCTTCGACCACCACCAGATCGCCAACATGCTGCCTGCGCATCAGTTGAGCCGCGCCCGTCACCGAAAGCGCCTTGTCGGCGATCACCACTTCCCTGTTGCAAATTTCACCCACCGCCATGTCGTACTCCCTGTCTTGACGAATCCACCATTCAAGATAGTCGACTCTGGGAGTTTGGGCTGAACGACCGGCCGCCGCGGGGTTTCAGGACCTGGCCTGCCGCCGGCACCGATTGGCCCACACCGCCGCTTCCACCCGCGAACGCAGGTTGAGTTTCTTCAGCAGGTGCTTGACGTGCACCTTTACCGTACCCTCGGCGATGTCCATGTCGCGCGCGATCAGCTTGTTGCTCTTGCCTTCGACGAGATGATCGAGGATTCGGGCCTCCTGCTCGGTCAGCCCGGCCTCGCCCAGGCCGATGGGACGATTCCTGTCGCGCAGCGAGATCACCAGCAGTTGCACGAGACGTTCGCTGATGACGATCTTGCCGCGCACCGCCTCGGACAGCTGCAGCATCAGGTTTTCCGGTTCCATGTCCTTAAGCAGATAGCCATCGGCACCGGCCTTCAGCGCCGCCATCAGGTCTTCCACGTGGTCGGACACGGTCAGGATGATCATCCTCGATTCAACCCCTTCATCCCTGAGCGTTTTCAGCGCCTCGATGCCGGTCATGTCCTTCATGTTCAGGTCCAGCAGGATCATGTCGGGATGAAGGCTGTGGGCGAGCGCAATACCCTCCCTGCCGCTCGACGCCTCGCCGACGAAGCGGAAATCGGCCGCGGCCTGAATCAGCTGAATCGCCCCTTTGCGGAACAGCGGATGGTCGTCGACGATGAGAATGGTCTTGGGCGCTGCCAATTTCATGGGGTTGATGCTAGTGTCGTGAATCAGAAATATCGAAACATAATAACGGCGTCTTTTTCCGCATGGCGGCGTTGCTCGTCGTTGCCATAGACCGAACTATGTCGCCTCCTCGCGCCTTGCCCTGCGAAAAAATCCATCCGTTT
>JAUPLV010000023.1 GCA_030836725.1 Pseudomonadota bacterium
GGTTGCCCGAGCCGAAGCTGCGCGGGTCGGGCAGGCGCATGGCGCGGCTGACGATGACGGCAAAAGACAACGAACCGATCAGGTAGGCAACGGCAACAAACAACAGCGTGGTCATAAACAAGTCAGTAAAATGGCGGGCTTTGGTCGGGGTCCATGGGGCCGCGCGGTGGATAAAAGAAAACTATGGATATCTTGTTTTTGCGGGACTTCCGTCTCGAACTGATTATCGGCATATACGAGTGGGAACGCAAAGTGCCGCAGCCGGTGCGGCTCGATCTGGAAATCGGCCTGCCGGACAGCAGGGCCGGAGGCACCGACGACGTGGCCGACACCATCGACTATGGCGCGGTGGCCCTGCGGGTGAAGGACGCCCTGCATAACCCGCCGCGGCCGCTCACCCTGGTCGAGTCGGTCGCCGAGCACGTGGCCGCCATCATCCGCGACGAGTTCGGCGCGCCGTGGGTCAAGGTCTCGGTGACCAAGTTCGCGATCGTTCCGGGCATCAAGGAACTCGGCATCACCATCGAGCGCGGCGCCCGCCTGTGAGCTTCGAACACATGGCCGCCATGGCGGCCATCCTGCTGGCGGCGTATTTCATCCGCGGCATCACCGGCTTCGGCTCCGGGCTGATTTCGGTGCCCTTGCTGGCGCTGTTCCTGCCGCTGAAATTCGTCGTGCCCATGATTTTGCTGCTGGATTTCACCGCGTCGGTGGTGATCGGCGGCCTGCATTTCAAGCGCGTGAAATGGGACGAGATCGGCGTCCTGATCCCGTTCGGCGTGGCGGGGGTGGTGCTGGGCACCAGCCTGCTGGTCAGTCTTCCGCCCGGGCCCATGCTGATCGCGCTGGCCGGATTTGTATTCGTCTTCGCGGTGCGCAGCCTGTTCAATATCCACGGCGAGAAGCCGGTCTCGCGCGTCTGGGCGGCGCCGGCCGCGCTCACCGGCGGCACCGTCGGGGCGCTGTTCGGCACCGGCGGGCCGCCCTATGTGATTTACCTGAGCCACCGCATCCGCGATAAAAGCGATTTGCGCGCGACCTTCTCGGCACTGTTTTTTACCGAAGGCCTGACGCGTATAGTCAGCTTTCTGCTGGCCGGCTTGCTGATGACGGCCAAGGTGTGGATCGCCTATTTCGCCGCGCTGCCGCTGGTGCTGGGCGCGCTGTATCTGGGCGGGCGGGCACACGTCGGCCTCAGCCAGGCGCAGATGACGCGGCTGGTCGGCGTGCTGCTGCTGGTGTCGAGCGTGTCGTTGTTGTTCAAGGCCCTGAACGTATGAGTGAGCTTGAGTCGCTGCATTTTCAATCGGTGTCGTTCACCGGGCTGGCACCGGACGCGCGCCTGATCGTGCTGGGTGCGGTGCATGGCAACGAAACCTGCGGCACGCGGGCGATTCGCCGCGTGATCGCGGAAATCGAATCCGGCCAGCTGGCGATTGTCGCCGGCAGCGTCACCTTCGTTCCGGTCACTAATCCGCTGGCCCATGCCCGCCGCCAGCGCATGGGCGACCGCAATCTCAACCGCAATCTGGCGCCGACCGACACGCCGGCCGAGTTCGAGGACCGCATCGCCAACTGGCTGTGCCCGCTGCTGTCGCAGCACGACGCGCTGCTCGACCTGCATTCGTTTCACACCGCAGGCGAGCCTTTCGTCATGCTGGGACCGCAAGACAACCAGGGCACGCTGGAGCCGTTTGCACGCGCAGCGGAGGAAACCGCGCTGGCGCTGAGCCTGGGCGTGCACCGCTTCGTCGATGGCTGGCTCGACACCTACGCTGCCGGCGTGGCGCGCCGCCTGGCCGCCGGCGTATCGTCGCGCGAGGCCGACGTGCATTACGGCGTCGGCACCACCGAATTCATGCGTGCGCGGGGTGGCATCGCCCTCACCCTCGAATGCGGCCAGCACGACGATCCCGCCGCGCCCGACGTGGCGTATCGCGCGATCCGCAATGCGTTGGCGCAATTGCGGCTCTCCGACGCGCCCACGCCGCCCGCCGTGACCGAGACCGAGGCGCTGCGCCTGTATTGGGTGGTCGACCGCGCCCATGCCGAGGACACGTTCAGCTGCGCGTGGTCGAGTTTCGACCGCATACACGCAGGCGATGTCATCGGCACGCGTCACGATGGCACGCCGGTCGTGGCCGACTACGACGGCTACATCGTGTTCCCCAACCCGGGCGCCTTGCCGGGTCAGGAATGGTTTTATCTCGCCCGAAACAGCACCCGTGTGTGAACCTTGCTCACCCTATCGCCAGACGACTTACTGGCCTATAAAAAGACTGGTAGGTGTGATTATTTTCAAGAACGAAATGAAAGGTTGAACATGTTGCATGAAGTCAGCGGCGATATTCTTTTGTCACAGGCACGGGTCATCGCACACGGCGTGGCGCCGAACGATGGACACAATCAGGGGTTGGCCCATTCGCTGCGCGAGAATTGGCCTTCGATGTATAAGGATTTCCGGCATTTTTGCCAGACCACCCATCCCAAGGCCGGCGAAATGTGGGCGTGGTCGGGCGCGGAAGGCAAGCGCATCGCGGCGTTGTTCACTCAGGATGCGGCTTACGATCACGGCGCCAAGCCGGGTCGCGCATCGGCGGAGAACCTGAATCATGCATTGAAAGCCTTGCGCAAGTGGATCGAGGCGGAAGGTGTGGCCAGCTTGGCCTTGCCGCGCCTGGCCACTGGTGTCGGCGGCATGAACTGGGATGAGGTGCGGCCGTTGATCGAGAAACATCTGGGCGACCTGTCGATTCCGGTTTATCTCTACGTGACGTATCACCAGGGCGAGCGCGCCAGCGAACTGGCCTGAAACGTACGCTGATGGGACAGGAAATCAACCGCACCCGCTTTTCGGAGGCGGACTTTCAGCAGTTCTCGACCCGGCTGGCGGATGAAACCGCAGCCTTGCGGTTGTTCGCCAATGCCGGCGGGTTTGCGGATGCGCGTTACGTCGCCGGCTTCGAACTCGAAGCCTGGCTGCTGGATCATGCCGGGCGGCCCAACCCGGTCAATGCGCCCTATCTGCATGCGCTGAACGATCCGCTGGTGGTGCCCGAGCTATCGCGTTTCAACGTCGAACTGAATGCGCCGCCGGTGGAAATGGGCGCGGGCGTGCTGGCCGCGATGGAAGAATCCCTGCTGTCCACTTGGGACACCTGCCAGCACGTCGCGCACGGCATGGACACCGTGCTGGCGATGATCGGCATCCTGCCGACCATCCGCGACGAGGATCTATGCCTCGCCAACATGTCGGCGATGAACCGCTTCGACGTGCTCAATGCCCAGGTGCTGCAACAGCGCAATGGCGCCCCCATCCGCATCGACATCGAAGGCACGGATCACCTGCGCCTGAGCCGGCCCGACGTGATGCTGGAAGCCGCCACCACCTCGTTTCAGCTGCATCTTCAGGTGCCTCATGAAATGGCGGGCCGCTACTACAACGCCTCGCTGGTCAGTTGCGCGCCGCTGCTGGCGGCAGCGGTGAACTCGCCGCTGCTGTTCGGACGGCGGCTGTGGCAGGAGACACGGGTGCCGCTGTTCGAGCAGGCAGTCGAGCTGGGCGGCCATGGCGGGCTGGCCGAGCCCACGGTGCGGCGCGTGACCTTCGGGCGAGGCTATGTGGCAGGCAGCCCGCTGGAACTGTTCGAGGAAAATCTCGAACACTACCCGGTGCTGCTGCCGATGCCGCAGACCGAGCCGGCGACCCGGTTTCCGCATCTGCGCCTGCACAACGGCGCCATCTGGCGCTGGGTGCGGCCGCTGATCGGCTTCGATGCTTCCGGGCAGGGCCATGTCCGGCTGGAGCAACGGGTGCTGCCCAGCGGCCCGACGGCGCTGGACATGGTGGCCAATGCGGCGCTGTATTTCGGTCTGGTGCACGCATTGGCGCGGCAGCCGCATGCCATCGAGTCCGACATTCCCTTCGCCGCCGCGCGCGCCAATTTCTATGCCGCCGCCCGCCTTGGGCCACAGGCCGAGCTGACCTGGCTGGATGGCCGCCAGCATTCGGCGCGCGATCTGATCCTTGAAGCATGCCTGCCGCTGGCGCGCCAGGGGCTGCGCGATTTCGGCCTGCCGGACGCCGAGGCGGAGCATTATCTGGGCGTCGTCGAAGCGCGGGTGCGCAGCGGCCAGACCGGCTCGGCATGGCAGTTGCAACGGCTTGAGCGGGTGGGGGGCGACCTTCACCGCATGATGGACGACTACCTGGAGCACCAGCGTTCCGGTTCTCCCGTGCACGAGTGGAGCCTGTGATGCTGACGCAATACGACGCCCTGCCGCCCGACCTGCTCGACCTGCCTGCCGCGCGTCTGGGCGAGGCGCTGCCGGGACCGTCGCTGATCCATCTGCCAGGCCGGCGCACGCCGCCGCTGTTTGTCTCGGTGCTGCTGCACGGCAACGAGGACACCGGCTGGCTGGCGGCGCAATCGGTGCTAAAAAAATACGCCACGATGGAACTGCCGCGCGCGCTGTCGCTGTTCATCGGCAACGTCGAGGCCGCGCGTCAGGGTTTGCGCCATCTCGACGGCCAGCCGGATTACAACCGGGTGTGGCCGGGCAGCGAGGAAGCGCACCCCGCCGAACTGGCGACGATGCGGCAGGTGGTCGACGCGATGCGCGCACGCGGCGTGTTCGCCAGCATCGACATCCACAACAACACCGGACTCAATCCGCACTACGCCTGCGTCAACCGGCTTGAGCAGGACTTCCTGCATCTCGCCACGCTGTTTTCACGCATCGTGGTGTACTTCATCCGGCCGCGCGGCGTGCAGTCGGCCGCCTTCGCCGAACTGTGTCCGGCGGTGACGGTGGAATGCGGCAAGCCGGGCACGCCCGGCAGCGTCGAGCATGCCGCGGATTTCATGGAAGCCTGCCTGCATTTGTCCGAATTCCCCATGCATCGGGTGGCGCCGCACGATCTCGACCTGTTTCATACCGTCGCCACGGTCAAGGTTGCGGAGCAGTTCAACTTCGGTTTTGGGACGCCCGACGCGGATATCGACTTTGTGCCCGAACTGGATCACTACAATTTCCGCGAACTGGCTCACGGCGATATCTGGGGGCGGGGACATCAGGGCAGCCTGCTGGCGCTGGACGAAGCCGGCATGGATATCGGCGACCGCCTGTTCGACTACCGCAACAACGAGATCGCGCTCAGGCGGCCGCTGATGCCGGCCATGCTGACGCGCGACGAACGGGTGATCCGCCAGGATTGCCTGTGCTACCTGATGGAACGCATCCCTTACCCGTGATCCTAGAAACCGCAGTTGGACGCGCTCGATGGTGCGTCTGGGCACGTGTCTGCCGCGAAGCGACGACGATGCAGGCCGGGGCCTGCAAGGAGGAGCGAGAGCGGAGTCGTTGCCGCTTTAGCGGCCTTACGAATCCGGCCTACTCCTTGCGGGTACAAAGGCAGGCGCGCGACCAGGCGTGCCAGCGGGTGCGTAGCGGTGTCACCTAAAAGGTGAACGTGGACGAAAGCATAAAACACAGTATTCACGCGGCTTCCATTGAGGTAATGAGCGGTCAACTGCGGTTTTTAGGATGAATCAACCGCGCGGGTGGTGGCTGGCGTGCAGTTGTTTCAGGCGCTCACGCGCCACATGGGTGTAGATCTGCGTGGTCGAAATATCCGCGTGCCCGAGCAGCATCTGCACCACGCGCAGGTCGGCGCCATGGTTCAACAGGTGGGTGGCAAAGGCGTGGCGCAACGTATGCGGCGAC
Organism: Pseudomonadota bacterium; assembly: GCA_030836725.1. Classification (GTDB taxonomy): domain Bacteria; phylum Pseudomonadota; class Gammaproteobacteria; order Burkholderiales; family Thiobacillaceae; genus Thiobacillus. The sequence continues at coordinate 5,728 of JAUPLV010000023.1, forward strand.
AACGGGCGGGTGATTCCCGCAGCCTGCGCCCGCCGCTTGATCAGATACCAGAACGCCTGCCGCGTCATGCCGTCGCCGCGCGCGGTCACGAACACCGCATCGGACAGGTTCTTTTCCAGCAGCAACGGCCGCGCCTCCGCCAGATAGCGCTTGAGCCACTGCACCGCCTCCTCGCCCAGCGGCACCAGCCGGTCCTTGTTGCCCTTGCCGGTCACGCGCAGCACGCCATCGTTGACATTGAGCGCGGTCAGTTTCAGCCCCACCAGTTCCGAAACCCGCAAGCCGGTGGCATACAGCGTTTCCAGCATCGCGCGATCGCGCAGGCCCAGCGCCATGTCGGTGTCGGCGCTGTCGAGCAGGCGTTCCACATCGGCCTCGGTCAGCGTCCTGGGCAGCGAGCGCGGCAGCTTGGGACTGTCGAGATTGAGCGTGGGGTCGGCGGCGATCAGGTTTTCGCGCAGCAGGTAGCGATAGAAGCGTTTCAGTGTCGAGGTATAGCGCGCCGCGCTGCGCGGCTGGGCGTGGCGCGCAAAACGCCAGGCCAGGTAGGCTTCGATGTCACCCGACGCAACGGCGTTCAATCCGGTTCCGCGTTCCCTTTCCAGCCAGCCTGCAAAGGCTTGCAAATCGCGCCGGTAGGCCGCCAGCGTCAGGTCCGCCAGCCCGTCCTCCAGCCACAGGTGATCGCAGAACCGGTCAATCAGCGCGTTGGTCGACTTGGGCATTACGCTTGCCCCCTCTCCCGCAAGCGGGAGATAACCAGCGACTTGCCCGCTTGCGGGCTTAGTCGAATGGCTAGGGAAGCGCTGATTAATTCGTCATTGCGAGCGTAGCGCGGCAATCCAGCGTATTGATTAAGCGGGCATTCTGGATTGCCGCGTCGCTGCGCTCCTCGCAATGACGAATTAATCAGCATTTCCCTAGGGGTTTCATCAAAGTTGGGGAGGGGGCGTGTTCATGCGCCAGTAGCCGGGTTTTGACATCCAGCGGCGCGCCGACGGACGAATGCATGAAACCGCCCAGCCCGCTCGCCGCCACCACGCGATGGCAGGGGATGAGGATGGGCAGGGGGTTGGAGCCACACGCCTGGCCCACCGCCCGCGCCGCCGTGCCGATCTGTTTCGCCAGCGCGCCATACGTCGTCGGCTGCCCGGCCGGAATGGCCAGCAGCGCATGCCACACCCGCAACTGGAAAGGTGTGCCTTGCGGCACGAAGAGCAGGTCGAAAACATGAGCGGGGTCACGCCAGTAGGCATCCAGCTCGCCGGCCAGCAGGCGCGCGCGCGAGTCCAGTCGGGTGGACACGCGCGCGTCCGCCGGCAAGAAATCCAGCCGCGTCAGCGCATCGCCAATAAAGCGGGCGCCGAGGCAGCAAACCGGTGAGGAAAGAATCGCATCGTAAGTCGGCATGACGGGATTCTAGCCGAGGTGTCCGGATACGGCTCGGACCCTATGCCGTGCCGGTTATGCCCAGCGGCTGCAGCGTCCCGGATAACGGCCAGGCCGTGGATGTGGCGCGGTTTCTTTCCCCACGCCTGGAATTGAAAAAGGCCTAGCCTCGCGGCTAAGCCTTTTAGATACTGGTGGGTCGGGCGAGATTCGAACTCGCGACCAACGGATTAAAAGGCGAAGCCACATCTAGCCAGCCTTTATAAATCAATGCCTTGCCTCACCCGCAACATTGACACGAAGTCCCGCGAAGCCTTAAAAATCGTGGGCTGCATTTTGAAGTGGTTACGTTTTGGCTACGGAGGCCATATGCGAATCGAAATTGATGAACACCTGTGCGCCAAGGTTCAAACCCTGACCACTCTGGATTTGAAAGAACCTGAGTATGCCTATTTTGTCGAGTTCCTCGCCGAGGTCGGCTTCTCTACCGTCAAGGCTGCGCTGAGGAAATACCCTGAATTAACGTTCGGCGATCTCGTCATGCTCCGCTATCGTGATTTCCACTGAACGAGTGTTATCCACATATCCACGCGCCCGAAGCCCCGGCGGGATGCGCCCTAGCGCAATCCCAACGCCGGGGGCGCGCAGCGCGGCGGGTGGGTATGTGGGTAACGCGGCGCTTGACGAAGTTTTTTAATGGTTTGTATACTGGCTGCAGTCTGTCGCAAGACTGTTTTAAATATATTCGCCCAAGCATGCCGGGGCAGGTGAGCACAAGCTAGAAGCAGCGCAACAAGCTCACTGATTGGCGCCAAAAATTCGACAGGGTTGCGCCCCTGTCTTGCGACTTCATCGTTAACCAAACGCATGGAGTTGCTATGTCCGTTACGCTACCTCTCGTTACCGAGCCTCTTTCGTATTCAGAAGGCCGGCCCCCATCGACTACCCGATACGTTCAAGCTGCTGACTGCGCGCGCGAGAGGCCGCAGGGCCGCGCGGGCACGCAGTCTGCTGCCCCCCGTATAGTAACTACGGGGGGAAACTCTTTTCCTCCCGAAACCCTGAAAAATCCATCGGCTGCGCTCGCGCATATCGACTGGTTCGCCTTCACCCTCACGCCGCCAGATGGCCGCGATTTGACCTGGCTGTTCTCCGAACTCGTCAGGCTTTTCGACATCACTGAAGCCGCCTCCACCGGCAAAGGATGGTTTGGTTACGCTGAGCGCCACGACCTTGGCGGCTATGGACTACTCGCCCACGGGGGGGAAAGTCAGCGCGGCAGTATTCACGTCGAGCTGAACGCCACCGGCTGCGCCCGTGTTGCCGATTGGCTCACAGTCATGGAATGGGGGGAAACTCACAAAGCCACGATCACACGCATCGACCTTGCGCATGACGACTTGAACGGCCAGACCGCATCTATCGCTACCGCGCTTCAGTGGCTCCGTGCCGGAGACTTCGCCACCAACGGCCGCCCACCTGCTGCGCAACTGATTGACGATCTCGGCTCGTGCAAAGGGAAAACGCTGTACGTTGGGAACCGGGTAAACGGCAAGCTCTGCCGTGTCTATGAAAAAGGCCGTCAGCTCGGCGACCCCTCAAGTCCATGGGTGCGGGTCGAAGTCGAGTTCCGCAACAAAAGCCGCGTCATCCCATGGGACACGCTCGCCAACCCCGGCCACTACCTTGCTGGCGCTTATCCCTGTCTCGCTTTCCTGTCGGCGATACAGGAGAAGATTCGCACCATCACCAAGGCCGTGACCGTATCGCTTGCGCGTGCTGTCCATCACGCCCAGCAAATGACCGGCAAGCTGGTCAACGTCATGATGCAGCTTTATGGCGGCGATGCCTTCGCCGTGGTCAACGAACTGAAGCGCGACGGCATCCCGCGACGGCTGCAAAACTATGCCGACTTTCTGCCCCAAATCATCGCGGGCGGCTCTGCATGAAAACCCTCGACCTGCTCGCCGCTGCTGAACTGCTTGGCCTTCATCCCGTCACGTTGCGGGGAAAGGCTCGCCGGGGCGAAATTCCGGGCGCCAAGATCGGCAAGAGCTGGGTATTCGTGGACGTTGATCTGATCGAGCATATCCGCGCACAATACCCGCTGCGGGTGATGCAGGGCGACAGACAGGAGCAATCTATATGTCACTCTACAAACGCAAAGACTCGTCCGTCTGGTGGCTCAAAATCCGCCACAACGGACAGACGATACAAAGAAGCACTGGGACTGACGACAAGCTGAAAGCTCAAGAATATCACGACAGGCTTAAAGCCTCGTTGTGGGAGCAATCCCGGCTTGGCGTTAAGCCTCAGCGTTCTTGGCAGGAAGCGGTGTTGCGCTGGATCGCAGAAACATCCGACAAGCGCACGCACCGGGAAGACCTTGTAAAGCTGAAGTGGCTTCATACCCATTTGGGACAGCGCCACCTGGACGAAATAACGCTCGACGTGATCGACACCATCCGGGAAGCACGACTCAAGGAAGGTACGAAAACCACGGCTAACCGTTACTTGGCGTTGGTGCGAGCAATACTCAGGCGGGCACGTGACGACTGGGAATGGCTCGACAAGGTGCCCAAGGTGAAGCTGTATAAGGAAGCAGAAGGACGCGAGCGCTCTATTACACCTGAACAGGCCAAGCGGCTGCTGGATGAGCTGCTACCCCATCAGCGCGATATGGTGCTTTTCTCTCTGCTGACAGGCTTAAGACAGGCCAATGTGTTGGGCTTGGAGTGGTCACGGGTCGATCTGGAACGCGGACATGCTTGGATTGATTCAGGTACATCCAAGAACCGCCGCCCGATCTCGGTGCCGTTGAATCAGGACGCCATCGGGGTACTTCTCCGCCAAGTGGGAAAGCATCCTCAACGGGTGTTCACCTATCAAGGCAAGCCCATCATGAACGCGAATACGCGGGCATGGCGTGAAGCGCTCACGCGGGCGGGAATTGAAGACTTCCGCTGGCATGATCTGCGCCATACTTGGGCGACGTGGCACCGGCGGGCGGGAACGCCTACGCATGAGCTGCAACGCTTGGGCGGCTGGAAAACGGCATCAATGGTGGAACGCTACGCCCACCTTGCATCCGATCATCTGGCTGAGTCTGCGGCTCGTTTGGAAAGTGTTGTAGCTGGCTACGATTTGGCTACGGTGGGCCAGAAGTAGAAACGGCCTGCATCGCTGCAAGCCGTCTCTGTATTGGTGGGTCGGGCGAGATTCGAACTCGCGACCAACGGATTAAAAGTCCGCTGCTCTACCGGCTGAGCTACCGACCCATGGACGGGCGAGGCCGCATCCATGAAAGCGCGAAATTATAGCCGAAGGTGAGCGGCCGGGTAAAGCCTCGCAACGGTTTTTTGATGCGCCCGGTCGCTTGGGCTTACTCGCGCATCATCATGAAGTACTGCACTTTCATGGTGGCCGCACTGCCGATCACAATGGCAACAAAGGTGAGGATGGAGCCCAGCGCCAGGGTGGAAAAGCCGGTAACCCCCTGGCCGATGGTGCAGCCCATCGCCAGCACGCCGCCGAAGCCCATCAGGATCGCGCCGATCAGATGGTTGACGAAGTCGCGGCCGGAGGCGAACCATTCGATGCGGAAGCTGCGCGAAATCAGCGACCACAGCAGCGAGCCGGCGATCACGCCCGCCAGCGCCATGACGCCGAAGGTGAGCAGGGTGCGGTCGAAGCCGCCAGCGGCGTAGCCGAGGGTCTGCCCCATCGGGTTGATGAAGGTGAAGGATTGCGTGGCGAGCGGGCCGGCGGCGGCGGGTTTGACCGCTTCGGCCGGCGCATACATATCCCATTCCTGCACGTAGGTCTGCAGCGACATCATTTCGCCGTCCGCGTTCACCATGACGTTGCTGGTGACGTACCAGGCGCCGAGCACCGCGAGGCCGACCACGAGGCCGCCGAGAATGTTGTCGAAGCTGCCGCGGAATTCGGCTGACATGAATATCCATACCAGCAACAGCCCGCCGATGGCGGCGCCCATCACCATGCGTCCGCTGGCGGCCTTGTCGCCGAAGAGCATCGAGCCGAGATCCTGGTTGGTGGTCAGCGCAATGGCGGTCGGGTTGGTCCACGAATAGAACAGGGTCGAATACAGGGTCTTGTCGCTGCCGGGGAAGGGGTTGATCATGAAATAGGCGATCAGGCCGATGATCAGCAGCACCATGATCGACTTGATGTTGCCGCCGCCGATCCGGATCAGGGTCTTGTTGCCGCAACCGGAAGCGAGCACCATGCCGATGCCGAACAGGAGGCCGCCAAACACGTTTTCGAGCCAGACGAGATTGTTCTGGCGGTAGGGCGGGAAGGTGCTGGAAAGACTCACCATGCCGGCCGCCTCCAGGCCCGTGACGCCGAGCACGCCGACCGCGATCGCCAGCATCCAGGCGCGCAGGCGGCCGGTGTCGCCCATGTTGACCCAATCGGAGACCGCGCCCATGGTGCAGAAGTTGGTCTTGTTGACCACGGCGCCCATGATCAGGGCGATCGCGAAAGCCATCCACAGAAAAAATGATTGCGCGCTGGTGAAATCTTCGTAGGTCATGGGTTCATCCTTCGTCTGGAACAGGGAAAACGGCTGTTGCCGAAATTGTCCTGATAAAAGCCGAAATTCTAATGGTTTCGTCCCGAATTCCAACCGGAGATTAAAAACCGGGCGTCAATTATCCTGTCTGGCGACGATACCGCGTCGGATCGGGAATACCCGCCTGCTCGAAGCCCTGGCGACGCAGGCGGCAGGCATCGCAGGCGCCGCAGGCGCGGCCGTCGACGTCGGCCTGATAGCAGCTCACGGTCTGCGCGAAGTCGACGCCGAGTTCGATGCCGCGGCGGACGATTTCCGCTTTCGACAGATATTGCAGGGGCGCGTGGATGCGCAGCGTCGCCCCTTCGACGCCGGCACGCGTCGCCAGGTTGGCCATGTGCTCGAATGCCGCGATGAACTCGGGACGGCAGTCGGGATAGCCGGAATAGTCGACGGCGTTGACGCCGATGAAAATGTCCCGCCCGCCGAGCACCTCGCTCCAGGCAAGCGCCAGCGCCAGCATGACGGTGTTGCGCGCGGGAACATAGGTGACGGGTATGCCCTCGGTCGGGCTTTCGGGCACGGCGATGGAGTCGTCGGTGAGCGCGGAGCCGCCGATGTCGCTCAGCCCCAGCTTGAGCACCCGATGCTCGACCGCCCCCAGACTTTTCGCCACGCGCGCGGCAGCGGCGAGTTCGGCATTGTGGCGCTGGCCGTAATCCAGGCTCAGCGCATGGCAGGCGAACCCGGCCTCGCGCGCGATCGCCAGCACGGTGGCGGAATCCAGTCCGCCGGAGAGCAGGATGACCGCGGGTTTCATTTGCCGGGCGTGTTGCCCCATAGAAGCTTGTGCATCTGCATCTGCATCCGCACCGGAAGTTTGTCGGCCAGTATCCACTCGGCCAGCTGCGCGGGCGGCAGTTCGGCCTGCACCGGCGAGAACAGGACGGGGCAAACCTGCGCCAGCTTCCGCTCCAGGATCCGTTGGCGCGCCCACTCGTAGTCGGCGCGGTTGGCCAGCACAAACTTGATTTCGTCATGCGGCGTGAGGTGGGCGATGTTCTCCCAGCGGTTGCGCGCCTCCTCGCCCGATTCCGGCGGTTTGATGTCGACGATGCGCGACACCTGCGGATCCACCTTGCCGATGTCGAGCGCGCCACTGGTTTCGAGCGACACCGAATAACCGGCGTCGCACAAGGCGGTCAGCAGCGGCAGGCAATTTTTTTGCGCCAGCGGCTCGCCGCCGGTGACGCACACGACAGGCACGCCGTAGCCGGCCACGCGCGCCAGCAGCGAATCGAGGGTGACGGTTTCGCCGGCCTGAAAACTGTAGGGGGTGTCGCACCAGCGGCAGCGCAGCGGGCAGCCCGACAGGCGGATGAACACGGTTGGCAAACCCGCGCGACTGGTTTCGCCCTGCAGGGAAAGAAAAACCTCCGTCAAACGGAGGCTCGGCGAATCGGTCATGGTTGTTATTTGAGGGTGGCCAACCGGCTGGCTGCAAGGTTGGCGGCGTTGGTTCCAGGATACCTGGCCACCAGTTCTTCCAGCGTCTTGCGGGCGTCGTCAAGCTGGCCCAACTCGATCTGGTTGGCGGCGATATTGAATAGCGCGTCGGGCATCTTGGCGCTGGCCGGATAGGCGGCCACCAGCTTTTGCTGATGCGCCAGCGCCGTCTTGTAATCCTTCAGGACGTAATACGAATAACCCATCCAGTATTGCGCGTTCGATGCCAGCGCGCTGTCCGGGTAGGCCTTGAGAAATCCCTGGAAGGCCGCGATGGCGCCTGCGTAGTTGGCCTGCCGAAAATGGTCGAGCGCCGTCTCATAGGTGCGCGACTCGGCCAGCGGGTCGGGCTGCGGAGTGACCTCCGCCGGAGCCGGTACGGCCGGTGCGGCTGCGGGAACCGGCGGTTTCGGCTCGCTGGCCGGAGCCGGTTTGGCCACTACGGCAGCCGGCTCGGCTGGAGGCGGTTGCGCCACCTTCGCCAGTTCGGCGATGCGCTGATCGAGGTCGGCATACAGGTCGCCTTGCCGCTGGCCCAGCGTTTCCAGTTGATGGGCCTGCACTTCGGCCTGGCCGCGCATTTTGGCGACTTCGGCCTTGAGCGCTTCCACTTCCGTCAGCAAGCCCAGAAGTTGCTGGTTTTGCTGAACCACGCTCTCCAGCCTGGAAATCCTCTGCTCGAGCGCGCCTGCGATCTGCTGCAGCACCTGAACCTGCTGCTGCAGGGAAGGCTCGGGTTCGGCCCACGCGGGGGCCGCGAACGCCAACGACAAGCCAAGGATCGAACTGAAACGACGCATCGATACCATTTACTCGTCGGCGTACACGATATCGACACGGCGATTTTCGGCGTGCGCCGCTTCGGTATCGCCCTCGTTGCGCAGCTTTTCCTCGCCGAAGCTCACCGCTTCCACTTGCGCATCGCTCACGCCCAGCACGGCCAGCATACGGCGTACCGCCTCGGCGCGCTTCTGTCCCAGCGCCAGGTTGTATTCACGGCTTCCGCGCTCGTCGGTGTTGCCCTGAAGAATGACGCGGGCCTTGCTTCGATCGCGCAGATAGCCGGCATGGGCCTCGATCATGGGGCGATATTCGTCCTTGACCGCGAAGCTGTCGAAATCGAAAAAGACATTGCGGGCAGCCAGGGGGCTGGCCGGGTTTTTGCGGGGATCGTCGTTGGCAGCGCTGGCGTCCAGCGAACTGCCCGACACCCCCTGCCCGCCCACCGCGGTGGTTTCCACGCCGGCACCCGCGGCACCGGGGCCAGAGGTCGCGGCGGTCGTGCCGCCGGTGCGGTCTTCGACCGTCGCCTTGGTGCCGCTGCCGGTGGTGCCGCACGCGGAAAGGGTCAGTGCAAGCAGAACGGGCCAGAATATTTTGTTCATCAACGTTTCCTCCGTTTAAATTTATGATCAAAGTCGCAAATTAATAATACCGAAACTTGAAGCCAGGGCTTCTGCCGCGCGAGGAAATTCCATTTCTTCATGCCGTTCCGCGCTTTCTGCTTCATCGCACTCACGGCCCCCAGTCGGGCTCGCGGGCATCGACGCCCGGCTCGGACAGACGGGAACGGGTTCTTCCGTCGAGGCTGACCACCCCCAGAACGCCGCGCCCGTCCTGCACGGTGGCATACAGCACCGACTGCCCGTTGGGTGCGAAGCTGGGCGATTCGTCGCGCGCCGAGTCGGTCAGCACGCGAGTCTGCCCGCTGTCCAGTTCCTGCAGCATCACGCGAAAACGACCGGCATCCCGGCTGATGTAGGCAAGATGCCTGCCATCCGGGCTGACCGCGGGAGAAACGTTGTAGTTGCCGCTGAAGGTGACGCGCCGCGGTTCGCCGCCGCTGGCTGCCACGCGATAAATCTGCGGGCTGCCGCCACGGTCGGAGGTGAAATACACGGTCTGGCCGTCAGGCGAAAACACCGGCTCGGTGTCGATGTTGCCGCCCCGGGTAAGCCTGGTCAAACCGCTGCCGTCATCGTTGATCAGGTAAATCTGGGAAGCGTTGTCCCGCGTCAGCACCACGGCAAGCCGCTTGCCGTCGGGCATCCAGGCCGGGGCGGAGTTGGAGCCCTTGAACGCGGCCACCTTGCGGCGGCTGCCGTCCTGCAGTGACTGCACATACACGACCGGTTTCCTGTCCTCGAATGACACGTAGGCCAGGCGCGCGCCGTCGGCAGAGAACGCGGGGGAAATCACCGGCTCGCCGGAGCGCACCACCGTTCGCGGATTCTGCCCGTCGGCGTCGGCCACCCGCAACTCGTAACGCTTGCCCTGTTTTTGCACGTAGGCGATGCGGCTGCTGAACGCGCCTTTCACGCCGGTCAGCTTTTCATGCACGATGTCGGCGATCTGATGCGCGGTGGCGCGCCATTGGCCGGGTGAAATGTTGTAGCGATAACCCGCGATCTGGGACTGCTTGAGCACGTCCAGCAGCCGAAAACGCACTTCGAAGCGGCCGTCAGGCAGGGCGATAACCTGACCGATCACCATGGCCTCGGCGCCTTTGGCCCGCCAGACACTGTAGTCGACCTGCGCCGGCTCGACCGGATGCGTCGCACCGCCGACGTCGACCAGACTGAACTGGCCGCCGCGGTTGAGGTCGTCGCCCGCGATCCGGGTCAGATCGGGCGTCGGCTGGCCGGCCGCCGCCTGGAATGGAACCATCGCCACCGCGATCCTGTTGGCTGCGCCGCCGAAGACCTGAATTTCCATCGCCGCGCGCGCGGAAGCGGAAAAAGACGCGCTCAACAAGGCGAAGCAGAATACGGGAAGCAGCAGAACAACTCGCAACATGGGCACGGAAATCACGGACAGAAACGCTCGATCGATGGTTGAGTCTAACATAGCCCGCATGGCGGTCAGGCTGGTCACGCGCCGCCAGCAGACACGCTTCCGGCGCAGGTCGGGATCACTCGTTGGAGTGATGAACCAGGGAAAGTTCCGGCAAGAATTCGGCACGCGCGTCGCGCTCGGCCGGCAACGGCAAGGGTGACGACTTTTCGATCGCCCGCACCACCGCCTCGTCGAACGCCGGGTTGCCGCTGGATTGCGTCACCCGCACGCTCCGGACTTCGCCGGTAGGCAGCAGCTTCACCAGACAGCGCACTTCGAGATCGCTTTTCAGGCCGTCTGGCAGGCGGGTGTTCCCGCGCACCTTGGCGCTGATCTGGTCGCGATGCTGCCGGATCAGATTCGCCGTCGCGGCCTGGCGCTTGCTGGCCGCCAGCCGGGCTTCGGCCTGTATCTTCATCTGGCGCACCTTGTTTTCGGCGTCCTCGTCGGCCATGCGCCGGCTCAGGTCGTCCTCTTCCATCTGGCGCAGCAATTCGCGTTTTTTCTGCTCGGCCAGCTGCTTTTCGCGCGCCTGCTTCATGGCATCGGCTTCCGCACGGGCGGCATCGGCCAGCGCCTTTTCCTCGTCGGCCTGCATCGCCTTCTGCTTTTCCAGCCGCCGAGCCTCGGCCTTCTTTTTTTCCAGCGCGATGTCAGGCGCCCTGGGCGGGGAATCCGGCCTGGTCACAGGTTCTGGCGGAGGCGGCTCGACAACCGGCAGGAGTTCGGGTTGGGCTTCAGGTGGCGCCACGGGTATCGGGCGCGGCATTTCCGGAATGGCATCCCACAGATCGACCATCACCGGCTCCGGCTGCCGGGTCTGCCACGAAACGCCGAAAACCAGCAGCAGAACAAACAAGGCATGCACCCCCAGCGCCAGGGCGCCGGCAGCCAGACGGGTAGCGGAGCGGGAGACGAAAGGCGCGTCCGCCGAAAGGGAGGTCATGGCGCCGGACGGGCGAGCAGTCCGATCCGCGTGATCCGCGCGTTCTGCAGCAGCGTCATGGTGTTCATCACCTCTTCATAGCGGACATTCTTGTCCGCCGCGATGACCACCGGCTGATCCGGCTGCGCGCGATGCAGGGCCGCGAGTTCGGCGGCGAGCGCGGATTTCGCCACCACCCGCTCCTCGCCTCCGGTCGCACGGTTGCGCAGCAGATATTCGCCGGATTCCTTGATGATGACTTCCAGCGGCTGCGACGGGGTCTGCGCGGTCTTGCCGACGCTCGGCAGCTCGACCTGGCCTGGATTGATGAAGGGCGCGGTCACCATGAATATCACCAGCAGCACCAGCATCACGTCGATCATCGGCACGACGTTGATCTGGGCGACCTGTTTGCGGGTTCGCGCCATGAACTGCTTACGCCGCCTTGGTCGTCTGCCGCTGCAGGATGTTGGAAAACTCTTCCATGAAGCTTTCCATGCGGTTGGCCAGGCGGTCAATGTCGTGGGTGTAGCGGTTGTAGCCGACCACGGCGGGAATCGCCGCGAACAGGCCCATGGCGGTGGCGATCAGCGCCTCGGCGATGCCGGGCGCGACCTGCGCCAGCGTCGCCTGCGCGACGCTGGACAGTCCCATGAAGGCGATCATGATGCCCCACACGGTGCCGAACAGGCCGACGTAGGGCGACACCGATCCGACGGTGGCGAGGAAGGACAGGTGCGACTCGAGGGCGTCGAGTTCGCGCTGGTAGGTGGCGCGCATGGCGCGGCGGGTGCCGTCGATGATGACGTTGAGCGATAGCCCGGTTTGCCGCCGCAGCTTCACGAATTCGCGGAAGCCCGCCTCGAAGATGCGTTCCATTTCACACGCGCTTTCGCGCTCGGCCGCCACCCGCTGATACATCGCGTTGATGTCGCCGCCCGCCCAGAATTCGCGCTCGAAACGATCGGTCAGGCGCAGCGTGCGCCTCAGCGCGAACAGCTTGATGAAGATGAACCACCACGACATCATCGATGCCGCCAGCAACAGCGCCATCACGATCTGCACCGGAATCGAGGCATGCAGGATGAGGTGCAACAACGAGAGGTCTTGACTGAGTTCGGGGTTCACGTTGCGGGTGCCAGGGCCTGGAGAATGGGCGCGGGTATTTTAACGGGTTTGAAGCCTAGCGCATCGACGCAGGCCAGCTTCACCTCGGCGCTGGCCAGCCGGATTGACCCCGTTGCGATGGTCTGACTGATGCCGAGACTCGCGCGCCCCACCTCGGTCAGCGTCACCGACACCTCCAGGGAATCGTTGAAGCGCGCCGGCGCCAGATAGTCGATGACGACCCGCCGCACCACGAACACCACGCCGGACTCGTCGCGCAGCGCATCCTGCTCGAAGCCGAAGCTGCGCAGCCATTCGCTGCGCGCGCGCTCCATGAACTTCAGATAGTTGGCGTAATACACCACGCCGCCCGCGTCGGTGTCTTCCCAGTAGACGCGAACCGGCCAGTTGAACGCAGGATTCAAAACAGCTCCGCGCCGGATTCGCCGGAACAGGGGGCGAGGCCGAGATGGCGATAGGCCAGCGGCGTCGCGATGCGGCCGCGCGGAGTGCGCTGCAGATAGCCCTGCTGGATGAGATAGGGTTCGAGCACGTCCTCGATGGTGTCGCGCTCCTCGCCGATGGCGGCGGCGAGATTGTCCAGCCCGACCGGGCCGCCCATGAATTTTTCGACCACCGCCGACAGGAGCTTGCGGTCCATCACGTCGAGTCCGGCGCTGTCGACGTCGAGCATCACCAGCGCCGCGTCGGCCACCGCGCAGGTGGCATGGCCGCCCGCCTTCACCTCGGCGTAATCGCGCACCCTCCGCAGCAGGCGATTGGCGATGCGCGGGGTGCCGCGCGAACGCCTGGCGATTTCCAGCGCGCCGGCTTCCTCCAGATTCATCTGCAGCAGCCCCGCGGAGCGATGCACGATGAAGCCGAGCTCTTCCGCCGAGTAGAACTCCAGCCGCGCGACGATGCCGAAACGGTCGCGCAGCGGGTTGGTGAGCATGCCGGCGCGCGTGGTGGCGCCGACCAGGGTGAACGGCGGCAGGTCGAGCTTGACCGAGCGCGCCGACGGACCTTCGCCGATCATGATGTCGATCTGGAAATCCTCCAGCGCCGGGTACAGCACTTCTTCCACCACCGGCGAGAGCCGGTGAATCTCGTCGATGAACAGCACGTCGTGCGGCTCCAGATTGGTCAACAGCGCCGCCAGGTCGCCCGCGCGCTCCAGCACCGGGCCGGAGGTCTGGCGCAGGTTGACCCCCATCTCGCGCGCGATGATGTGCGCCAGCGTGGTCTTGCCCAGCCCCGGCGGGCCGAACAGCAGCACGTGGTCGAGCGCCTCGCTGCGGTTCCTGGCGGCGCTGATGAAGATTTCAAGCTGCTCGCGCGCCTTCGCCTGGCCAACGTATTCGGCCAGGGTACGCGGCCGCAGCGCGCGCTCGATCTGCTCTTCCTGCGGGCTGACGGCAGCGGGGGCGATGAGACGGTCGGTTTCGATCATGGGTGAATCTTACCCCTTGGACAGCAACTTCAGCGCCTGCCGGATGGCATCGGACACCGGCAGGTCGGCCGCCAGTTTCTGCATGGCGGCGGCGGTCTCCTTGTCGTTGTAGCCCAAGGCCAGCAAGGCCTGGCGCACATCGTCCGACACGCGTGTTTCGCCCGCCACCGCGGAGATCGCGCCAGCAAACACCGGCCTGCCCTTCAGTTCGAGCAACAGGCGTTCGGCGGTTTTCTTGCCGATGCCGGGCACTTTGACGATGCGGCCGATTTCCTGCGCGGCGATGGCCGCCGACAGGTCGTTAACCGACAGGCCGGACAGCACCGACAGCGCGGTCTTGGCACCGATGCCGGACACTTTCAGCAGTTCGCGGAACGCCGCGCGCTCGATCTCGCTGCCAAAGCCGTACAGCAGGTGCGCGTCCTCGCGGATCGCCAGATGGGTGAGCAGGCTGACCTTCTCGCCCAGCGCCGGCAGGTTGTAGAAGGTGCTCATCGGCACGTCG